>JBBSNV010000427.1:0-2639 GCA_038260375.1 Reyranellales bacterium | reverse complement strand
GTGCATTAACGCCTGGCCTTTGGATTGCAAGCCCAGCCGCTCCATCACCAGATATTCCTCGCGCACGGTAGTTGCCAGGTAGGCGGTAGCGACGCTCTTGCCGTCGCCGATCTTGACGATGGCGTCCAGCATTTGGTCGGCGATCCAGCGATGCTCGGCGGTACGGGTCGGATTGTTGCGCCGCTTTTCGTAAAAGAATGCGGCGGCGCGTTGATTGACGATCGAGCCGAAGGTCAGCCGCAAATATTCGCGCTGATAGCGTTCGGCCAAATCGAGGTTGTTTTTGCCGAGCGCGCTGTCGAGCAGCTTTTTGGCTTGGTCGATGTCGTCGGCGAGTTTGTTGCGCCGCGCATCGTCGCGTTCCGCCACGATGGCGTAATACGCTTTACGCAACGCGACGTAATCGGCGTCGCGCGGATTGGCCATCGCCTTGTCCGCCATTGCCAAGTAATCGTCGATCGGATGCGCCCAAGCTGGCGTCGCACCGAACAGCAGCAATAGCACCGTCAACATGACTGTGATCTTCATGGCCACCATCTCGGCTTAACATTGCGGCAAAACTGCGGAGCGCAGCGCTCATCACGCGAGCTTGGTCGCTTCCAATACCGTGGTTTCGAAAGCATTCATTTCGCGGCCCACGACGTCGCCGTGATCTTCCAGCTCGCGCAGTGGCGAATGATCGCTTTGACCGACCGTACAGCGCATCACGTTGGAAAATCTGGCGGCGCTCAACAATTGACGCAAGGTCGCCTCGTCGTAGACGAATTCGTGGCCCCACCAGCGCAGTACGCGATTGACGACAACCGCCGGCGTATCGTCCGGCTTGCCGAACAATTGATTGGACGTAGCGATGTATTTTCTCGCGCGCTCGTCGAGTTGGGGCAGCACGAGCTGCGCGATTGTCGCCAGATCGGGCGTGGCGACGCGAAACACGCCGCCCGGCCGCAGCACGCGGTGGACCTCGGCGGCAAGGCGCGCGCCCGCCGCATGCGACACGTGCTCGATCATGTTGCTCGGCAAAAACGAAGGCCAAGCTATCGTTGCCGAACGGCAACCGCTTGCCAGCGTCGAGGTAAAGCACCTCGAAACTGCCGGGCTGCAGATCGGTGGCCAACCAGCCGGCTCGGCGTTGCTGACCGGCCCCCAGAATAACGGCGGGCGTCGCGGTCGTGGCGAGATAACGGGCAATGCGCCGCGATCGGGTGGCGAGTTGGATTAATTGGGCGAGCGGACGGGAGAGTTATTTCTGGTAGCGGCCAAAAATCGAATTGCGCAGGCGCGTCGCGGTGATCGGCATCGTCAGATCGGGGCCCTAAATCGGAGCAAGCGGCCGCGCCTTGGCTAGCTTGTCGAACGCCGCCAAAGTCGCCAATAGTTCGGGCATGTCCCTCAGCCGCACCATGTTGGGACCGTCGGACGGCGCCTTGTCGGGGTCTTGATGCGTTTCCATGAACACCGCGGCCACGCCCACCGCCACGGCGGCGCGCGCCAAAGTCGGCACGAATTCGCGTTGCCCGCCCGACGTCGTGCCCTGCCCGCCCGGCTGTTGCACCGAGTGGGTGGCGTCGAACACCACGGGATAGCCGTTCTTGATCATGATCGGCAGGCCGCGCATGTCGCTGACCAAGGTGTTGTAGCCGAACGAGGCGCCGCGCTCGCATTGCAGGATGTTATGGTTGCCGGTCGAGGCGATCTTCTCGACGACGTGCTTCATGTCCCACGGCGCCAGGAACTGGCCCTTCTTGACGTTGACCGCTTTGCCGGTCATGCCGGCAGCCAATAGCAGGTCGGTTTGGCGACACAAGAACGCCGGGATCTGCAACACATCCGCAACTTCCGCCGTCGGCGCGCATTGCTCGGGCGCGTGCACGTCGGTCAGTACCGGCACGCCGGTCGCTTCGCGCACATCGGCCAAGATCTGCAGGCCCAGCTCCATGCCGATGCCGCGCTTGGTATTGGCAGACGAACGGTTGGCTTTATCGAACGAGGATTTGTAGATCAGGCCGATGCCCAGCTTGGCCGTCATCTCCTTCAGCGCGCTGGCCATCTCCAGCGCGTGCGCCCGGCTCTCGATCGAGCATGGGCCGGCGATCAGCGCCAAGGGCCGATCGTTGGCGATGTCGATGCTGCCGATCTTGACGTGGCGTTGTTCAGCCATTGTTTGGCTCCGCCGGCTAAACTAGCCGGCTCTGTTCCTTGGCCGCCTTCACGAAGGAGGTGAACAGCGGATGCGGCTCGAATGGCCGCGACTTCAGTTCGGGATGATACTGTACGCCGATGAACCAGGGATGGCCCGGTATCTCGACGATTTCCGGCAAGACGCCGTCGGGCGACATGCCGGAGAAGCGCAGACCAACCTGCTCCAGCCGGTCTCGGTAGTTGATGTTGACCTCGTAGCGATGGCGGTGCCGCTCGCTAATGCTGTCCAGCCCATAGATGTCATGCACCATGGTGCCGGGCTTGAGCATCGCCTCGTAAGCGCCCAGCCGCATGCTGCCGCCCAGATCGCCCTTCGAATTGCGCCGCTCCAGCATGTTGCCACGCATCCATTCGGTCATCAGCCCGACCACCGGCTCGTCGCATGGGCCGAACTCGGTCGAGGACGCGCCCTCCAGCCCCAACAGATTGCGCGCGGCTTC
>JBBSNV010000426.1:0-2646 GCA_038260375.1 Reyranellales bacterium | reverse complement strand
CTACGTGCTGGAAAACGGCCGCATGGTGCTGCAAGGCAGCGGCCAGGAACTGCTCGACAATGACGGGGTGCGCCAAGCCTATCTGGGGCTGTAAATTACTCTAGATTTAGCGAGTAGAGGAACTTGATGTCGATGAGCGCTGCAGCCCGGCCGGCCAAGCCGCCGTTTGCCGATTTGGATTTCGCCGAACCGCTGGTTCACGTCACGCGCCGCGACGATGGCAGCACCATCTTGGCCAGCGGCCATCCTCTGGGCGACTATCCGCGCAGCCTGGGCGACATGCTGCAGCGCCAGGCCGTCGCCAATCCCGATCGCGTTTTCATGGCCGAGCGCGACAGCACTAGAGATTCTGGCGACGGCTGGCGCAAGATCACCTTCAAGCAAACGCTCGACCGGGTGCGTCCCCTGGCCCAAGCAATTCTCGATGCCGGCGGCACCAAGGAACGCACCGTCGCTATTCTGTCGGGCAACAGCATCGATCACGGTTTGCTGGCCTTGGCCGCCATGCAGGTCGGCGTACCGGCCGCGCCGATTTCCGTCGCCTACTCGCTGATGTCCCAGGATCACGCCAAGCTGTTGCATTGCGTGCGCCAGGTCACGCCGGCCATCCTCTATGTCGATAACGGCGCGGTTTACGCCAAGGCCTTGGCCGCTTTGCAATCGGCTGGCTTACTGCAAGACGTCACCGTCGTGATCGGGGCCAATCCGCCGGCCGGCATCGACAGCGCCATCGACAGCGTGCCGTTCGCGCAGCTCGCTGCCGTCACGCCGACAGCTGCGGTGGACACAGCTTTTGCCGCGCTCTCGCCAGACACCATCGCCAAAGTGCTGTTCACCTCGGGCTCGACCGGCCTGCCCAAAGGCGTGATCAACACCCAGCGCATGATGTGCTCGAACCAACAGGCGCTGTCGCAAGTCTATCGCTTCGTCGGTAAAGCCAGACCACCCGTGCTGCTCGACTGGCTGCCCTGGAACCACACGTTCGGCGGCAATCACGACTTCAACATGATGCTGTTTCATGGCGGCACGCTTTATATCGACGGCGGCAAGCCCGCACCGGGCCTGATCGACCAGACCATCGCCAATCTGCGCGAGGTCTCGCCCACCATCTATCTCAACGTGCCACGCGGTTACGACATGCTGCTGCCGGCGTTGGAGAGCGATCCGGCGTTGCGCAAATCCTTCTTCAAGGATCTCGAGCTGATTTTCTACGCTGCCGCTGCCTTGCCGCAGAATCTGTGGGACCGTTTGGAGGATTTGTCGATTGCCGAGCGCGGCGATCGCGTCACCATGGGCTCGGCCTGGGGTTCGACCGAACCGCACCGGCCGCCACCGCGGTGCATTGGATCATCGAGCAGCCCGGCGCGATTGGTTTGCCCTTGCCCGGCACCGAAATTTTGCTGACGCCCAATGGCGGCAAGCAAGAGCTGCGCGTGCGCGGCCCCAACGTCACGCCGGGCTATTGGCGCAGCCCCGACCTCACCAAGGCCGCGTTCGACGCCGATGGCTTCTATCGTATTGGCGATGCCGGCAAATTCTTCGACGACAACGATCTCAGCAAGGGCATCGTGTTCGACGGCCGCGTGGCGGAGGATTTCAAACTCAGCTCCGGCACCTGGGTCCATGTCGGCGCGCTGCGCGTCAAAGCGATCAGCGCCGGTGCTCCCCTAATTATGGATTGCGTGGTTGCCGGCCACGACCGCAATGAGATCGGCTTGCTGGTGTTCCCCAACCCGGCCGGCTGCGCGGCCCTCGCCGGCAATGCGGCGCTACCCGACATCACTGCCCATGCCGGTGTGCGCCAAGCTTTGGCCCAAGGATTGCAGCACTATAATCGCGAACATCCCGGCAGCTCGACGCGCATTGCCCGCGCGCTGATTTTGGACAGCATGCCCTCGATCGACGCCAACGAGATCACCGACAAAGGCTATATCAACCAGCGCGCCGTGCTCGAAGCGCGCGCCGCCCAAGTGGCGCGGCTATTTGCCGACCAACCCGACCAAGGGGTAATCGTATTGTGACCGACATTATCGCCGCCGAAACGAGCAACGAAGCAGCCAAACGGGTTCTGGCGCTCGATTGCAGCGCCCAGGAACTGAAGCGGCGCTATTACCTGCTGATGGCCAGCGTGTTCGTGGTCGACGCCGTCATGACCACGATCTTCGCCATCCTGGCCGACGCCTATGTCGTGATCATGCGCAACCTGATCACCAGCTTTGTCTTCTTCGTGGTGTTCAGCCTGGGATCGTCTCATTTCCTGTTCCGCCGCATCGCCGCCTATCTCGACAGCGGGCACGACTTCGCCGCCATCGAGCGCGATCTGACCCAATTGCCGCTGCACTCGGCCGCGCGCATCGGCGCGCTGGCCTTGCCGCTGATGGCGTTCCGCATGTTCTCGCCCTATTTCCTGTCACCAGCGCAATTCCCGCTGCCGCTACCGACCATCCTCGACGCGGCCGTCACCACCTTGGTGCTGGTGATCTTCTATTTCGTCTACATCTACTTCCTGATCACCGATTATCTCGCCAGCCTGGGCGTATTCATGTTTCGCCGCTGGGGCGTCAATCTCGGCCTGTATTTCGGCAGCTTCTCGCTCAAGCTTTACGTGGCGCTGGGCATGACGTCGGTGCTGCCGATGCTGCTGGT
>JBBSNV010000425.1:0-2647 GCA_038260375.1 Reyranellales bacterium | reverse complement strand
CTGGTGTTCGTGCTGGCCGAGGCGCTGTTTGTCGGCCGCACGCCTTCGGGCTGGGCCTCGCTGATGGCAGCGTTCCTGCTGCTGTCGGGTGTGCAGCTCATCATCCTGGGCCTGATGGGCGAATATCTGGGCCGCTTGTACCTGACCGCCAACCGTAAGCCGCAATACATCCTGCGCGAGATCGAGCGGGCGCCGACCGATATAGCGGTAACCGACAGCAATGTCGCCCGCATCGGGGAGACGCGCAGCTGATGGACAGCGTGTTGGGTTCCTACTTCATCCTGGGCGCGGCGATCTTATGCGGCGTGGTCGGCCAATTGCTGTTGAAGCAGGGCGCCAACGCGCCCGACCTGTTGTCGCAATTCCTGCGGCTGCCCACCATCATCGGGCTGGGCTTCTACGGTGTGGCCGCGCTGCTCTACATCATCGCGCTGCGCAAGATTCCGGTGTCGATCGCATTTCCCTCGGTGTCGCTGTCTTACGTGGTGGTGGCGCTGGCCGGCCACTTCTTGTGGAACGAACCCTTCACCTGGACCCATGTCGGCGGGCTGGTGCTGATCTGCGCCGGCGTCGGCGTGCTGTCGCAGGCTTGATAGCCATCCCACACCTCCGATTGACAGGGCAGGGCGCCAAGCCGAAACTGCCGCCGAAATTTCGCTGCTAAACTGCGGCTTTTGGAGGTTCGTCCGATGACCATGAACGCTGCCCTGAAGCTGACCGTGGAAAACGTGCGTCAGCAGGTCACCAAGGAAGAATGGGACGTGCGGGTCAAGCTCGCCGCCTGCTATCGCCTGGTGGCGCATTACGGTTGGGACGACCTGGTCTACACCCACATCTCCGCCCGCGTGCCGGGGCCGGACCATCACTTCCTGATCAACCCGTATGGCGTGATGTTCGACGAAGTGACCGCGTCGAGCCTGGTCAAGGTCGATCTGGAAGGTCGCGTCGTGCTCGATAACGGCTACGCCATTAACCCGGCCGGTTACACCATCCAGTCCGCGGTACACGCCGCGCGCCACGATGCCGGCTGCGTCTTGCATCTCCACACTAATGCCGGCGTCGCGGTCTCGGCGCAGAAATTCGGCCTGCTGCCGATCACCCAGACCGCCATGATCTTCACTAACCAGATCGCCTTCCACGATTACGAAGGCATTGCGCTCGATCTGTCAGAGCGCGAGCGGCTGGTCAACGATCTGGGCGACGCCAACATGATGATCCTGCGCAACCACGGCACCTTGACCGTGGGCAAGGATGTGCCGGGCGCCTTCACCCGCATGTTCTTTTTGGAGCGGGCCTGCCAGATGCAGATCGCCGCTTTGTCGGCCGGTTACGAAAACATCAACTGGCCGTCCAAGACCGCCATCGCCACGGTCGAAGCGCAAGGCAAGCGCGGCATGGACAATGCAGGCTCGCTCGAGTGGCCCGCGCTGCTGCGCAAGCTCGACCGGATCGATCCGTCGTATCGCGATTGATTTAAGCATTGCCGCTTAGTAATAGGCCGTAGGCCATGATTGGCCCGCGCTTCCGCGGCTATGTGCGCCTAATTTTGGTGGTGCTGTGCTTTGCCTGCCCCGGTGGCGCGCTCTATGGCGTGATGACCGGAGGGCAGAGCTGGTGGCACGACGCGTTACGCGGCGTGATCACCACCTTGTTCATCTCGATCTGCATCGCCGTCTTCGAGATTTCCCTGGCGACGCACGAGAAGCTGGCGTGGCTGCGCCAGGCGCCGTTTGCGCTGGTGCTGCTGGCCCGCACTTTGGTCTATCTCGTGCTAATCGTGATCGGTTTGGAACTCGGCCGTGTCTTAGTGGGCGATCCGGGCGGCTCGATTTTCACTATGGACCGCGCGTTCAAAATGAGTATCGCCTTCTCGCTGGCTGCTTCCCTGGTGTTCAACTTCGTCAATCAGATCGCCCGCATCCTGGGCCGCGGCGTGCTGGGCAGCCTGGTGCTGGGCCGCTATCACCGGCCGCGCACCGAAGAGCGCCTGTTCCTGCTGGTCGACATGAAGAATTCGACCGGCATCGCCGAACGGATCGGCGATCTGGCGTTCCACAAGCTGCTCAACGACGTGTTCGCCAGCCTGGCCGAGGCGGTCAACGCGGTGGGTGGCGACATCCATAAATTCGTGGGCGACGAAGCGATCGTGGTGTGGCGGCCCAAGCGCGGCCTGCGCAACGCTGCGTGCCTGACCGGCTTCTTCGCCTTCACGCGGCAGTTGGCGGCCGACGCCGACTACTATCGCCAAACCTACGGTGAGGCGCCGCAATTCCACGGCGGCGCGCATATCGGCACGGTGATCGTGGGCGAAATGGGCTCGACCAAGCAGGAGATCGCTTATTCCGGCGCGGCGCTCAACACCGCTGCGCGCATCGAGCAGGCAACGCGGCAGTTCGGCCAGTCGCTGCTGGTGTCCGATGCGTTGTTGAGCCGGCTGACCCTGCCGGCGGAATTGAACGCCGCCTCGGTCGGCCGCATCACTCTGCGCGGCTCGGCCGAAGAGATCGAATTGTTTGCGGTGAGCGCAACGTCATAAGTTCAGCACGTTAGACCGGCGTTGTGGAGAGAAGGGGCGTCGGGTCGCTGAGGGCGGCACGTTTTTTATACGGCAGCACGTTTGGCGTCGGGTGGGGGTGGGGGCCCGGGG
>JBBSNV010000424.1:0-2663 GCA_038260375.1 Reyranellales bacterium | reverse complement strand
CTCGAGCCTGCCGGGGGATCGCTACTCGTCACCCTCACCCGTGATGTACGCACCGCGCAGCTCGTGGGTCGTGGCGTGCGGGGTGCGGTGCTCGCTGCCCGCATCGCCAACGCCCTTGCGACCCCATCTGGAGCGCGGTAACTGGCGGGCCGATGCCGCGCCGCGATGACCTAAAGAAGATCCTCCTGGTCGGCTCGGGGCCGATCGTCATTGGTCAGGCTTGCGAGTTCGATTACTCCGGCGTGCAGGCTTGTCAGGCGCTGAAGGCCGAGGGCTATCGCATCATCCTGGTCAATTCCAACCCGGCCACGATCATGACCGATCCTGGCCTGGCCCACGCCACCTATATCGAGCCGATTACCCCAGAGATCGTCACCAAGATCATCGAAAAGGAAAAGCCCGACGCGCTGCTGCCGACTATGGGTGGGCAGACCGCGCTGAACACGGCGATGGCTTTGGTGCGCGACGGCACGTTGGAACGTCTGGGTGTCGAATTGATCGGCGCCGATGCCGAAGCCATCGACATGGCCGAAGACCGACTGAAATTCCGCGAGGCGATGACCCGCATCGGGCTGGCAAGCCCGAAATCGGACGTGGTGCATAACCGCGAGGAAGCGGCGCGGGCGCTGGAGAAAGTCGGGCTGCCGGCGATCATTCGACCTTCCTTTACCTTGGGCGGCACCGGCGGCGGCATTGCTTATAACCGCGACGAATATTTCGACATCGTGCAGGGCGGCTTGGAAGCCTCGCCCACCAAGGAAGTGCTGGTCGAAGAATCGGTGCTGGGGTGGAAGGAATTCGAGATGGAAGTGGTGCGCGACCGCCTCGACAATTGCATCATCATCTGCTCGATCGAGAATATCGATCCGATGGGCGTACATACCGGCGATTCGATCACTGTGGCGCCGGCGCTTACCCTGACCGACAAAGAATACCAAATCATGCGCAACGCCTCGATCGCGGTGCTGCGCGAGATCGGTGTCGACACCGGCGGCTCCAACGTGCAGTTCGCGGTCAACCCGGCCGACGGGCGCATGGTGGTGATCGAGATGAACCCGCGCGTGTCGCGCTCCTCGGCGCTAGCCTCCAAGGCCACCGGCTTTCCCATCGCCAAGGTCGCCGCCCGCTTGGCCGTCGGCTACACGCTCGACGAGTTGGACAACGATATCACCGGTGTCACCCCGGCCTCGTTCGAGCCGACCATCGATTACGTCGTCACCAAGATGCCGCGCTTCGCCTTCGAAAAATTCCCCGGCGCCGAAGCCATCCTGACCACGTCGATGAAATCGGTGGGCGAGGCGATGGCGATCGGCCGCTCGTTCCAGGAGTCGCTGCAAAAGGCGCTGCGCTCGATGGAAACCGGCCTGACCGGCTTGAATGAGATGGAGATCGCGGGCGGCCCGGCCAAAGAAGCCGTGTTCGCGGCGCTGGCCAAGCCGACGCCCGACCGCTTGCTGGTGATTGCCCAAGCGTTCCGCTTTGGCCTGACGGTGCAAGAGATCAACGACGCCTGCAAATACGAGCCATGGTTCTTGCGCCAGATTGAAGAGCTGGTGCAGATCGAAGCGCGGATTCGCAAAGAAGGCCTGCCCAACGATCGCCAGGGCCTGCTGGAACTGAAGAAGCGCGGCTTCTCCGACGAGCGGTTGGCTGAACTGACGGGCGGCGATGCGCTGGCGGTGACCGCCTTGCGCCACAAGCTCGATGTGCGGCCGGTCTATAAGCGCATCGACACCTGCGCCGGCGAATTTGCCTCGCGCACGCCGTATCTCTATTCGGCTTACGAGGGCGATGGCCTGGGTCAGCCCGAATGCGAAGCCGAAGTCAGCGACCGCACCAAGATCATCATCCTGGGTGGCGGGCCCAACCGCATCGGCCAGGGCATCGAGTTCGACTATTGCTGCGTTCACGCGGTCTATGCGCTGCGCGAGGCCGGCTTCGAAGCCATCATGGTCAACTGCAATCCCGAGACTGTGTCGACCGATTACGACACTTCGGATCGCCTGTATTTCGAGCCGCTCACCGCCGAAGACGTGATCGAGCTGGTGCGTAAAGAGCAAACCAAAGGCAAACTGCTGGGCTTGATCGTGCAGTTCGGCGGCCAGACGCCGCTGAAGCTCGCTGACGCTTTAGAGCGCGCCGGCATTCCCATTCTCGGCACCTCGCCCGACGCCATCGATCTGGCCGAAGACCGCGAGCGCTTCCAGGCCCTGCTGGGCAGGCTGAAGCTGCGCCAGCCCAATAACGGCACCGCCAAATCCGAAGCCGAGGCGATCAAGGTGGCCGAGCGCATTGGTTATCCCGTGGTGATCCGGCCGTCTTACGTGCTGGGCGGACGCGCCATGCAGATCGTGCACGACCGCACCGGGCTGGAGCGCTACATGCGCGACGCGGTCAAGGTTTCGGGCAAAAACCCGGTGCTGATCGATTCCTATTTGAGCGATGCCATTGAAGTCGATGTCGATGCGCTGGCCGATGCCGATGGCGACGTCCATGTCGCGGGAATCATGGAGCACATCGAAGAGGCCGGCGTGCATTCTGGCGATTCGGCCTGCTGCCTGCCGCCGCATTCCTTGCCGCCATCGGTGATCGAGGACATTCGCGGCCAGACTGTCGCGATGGCCATGGCGCTGAAAGTGGTCTGGCTGATGAACGTGCAGTAT
>JBBSNV010000423.1:0-2665 GCA_038260375.1 Reyranellales bacterium | reverse complement strand
GTCGGGCCGCCGCCTTCGCGCACCCGCCCGGTGGGCGCATCGCCCGAGGCAAAACTTACCCGTCGCAACGTCATGCGCACGCCGTCGCGACTGCCGATGCACCGGCCGCTGACCGACAGGGTGTTGCCCGTTACGCCGCCATTGAGCGAGCATTCGGCATTGAAATTGGCCGAGCTCAAGTTCACCAAGCCGGTGACCTGTCCCGCGCCGTCGATTGTGAAGCGCGGGATCGATACTTCGCCGCGGATATTGGGAACGCCATCCTGCACGCTGAGCCGTACTTTGCAGGGCGAGCAGGCTGCCTGCGGCTGGATCAGCACGCCCTCCCATTCACCGTCCCAAGGCGAGGCGGCATAAGCCGGCACGGCCCAGAACAGTGCCGTCGCCGCCAACCAACCCCATGCCAAACATTGCGCCAAACATCGCGCCATCGACAACCCCTGCCGGCCCGCACTGCTCATCATCCAACGGTAGCATAACGGCGCCGCGTCACGCCAATAACGCGCCGTTTGCGATGCGCTAACGTGTGAAGGTGCCGCAGCCTGTCTGGCAAACTGGCAACAGCTGGGAAAAACCACATTTTTCGACCGGCCCGCAGACTGGCCCGGTCCGTGATATGCTGATACAAGACCGCGCCGCGGGGGTTTATCGTGGGTTTACCGCGGGGCCACAGGAGTAGCTATGGACGGCGCCAGCAAAATCGCCTCCGGCCGTAGGGCCAAGGTCGAGCGCAGCACCAAGGAGACGTCGATCACCGCCACCGTCAATCTCGACGGCAGCGGCAAATACGACGTGTCCACGGGCGTGGGCTTTCTCGATCACATGCTGGAGCAGCTGTCGCGCCACAGCCTGATCGACATCGAATTGCGCGCCAAAGGCGATTTGCACATCGATTATCACCACACCACGGAAGATACCGGCATTGCCTTGGGCGAAGCGGTGTCCAAGGCGTTGGGCGAGCGCATCGGCATCACGCGCTACGGCTCAGCCTTGATTCCGATGGACGAGACACTGACCGAAGTGGCGCTCGATGCGTCGAACCGGCCGTATTTGATTTGGAAGGTGAATTTCACCAAGCCCAAGCTTGGCGAAATGGACACCGAGTTGTTCAAGGAGTGGTTCCAGGCTTTCGCGCAGAATGCCGGGCTGACCCTGCATATCTGGAATCACTACGGCGACAACAACCACCACATCGTCGAAAGCTGCTTCAAGGGCCTGGCGCGGGCGTTGCGCGCGGCGGTCGAGATCGACTCACGCAAGGCCGACGCCATTCCCTCGACCAAGGGCAAGCTCTAGCCATGACCATTTTCCTCCACCGCAGCGGGCGACATTGATGAGGGGCGGCTTTGTCCGCCGGTGTTCGCTCGTCTTCGTGTTAGTCTGCGGTTAGAGGAATTCCCTAGTGTCTATCAAAACGTCTGTCGCGATCATCGATTACGGTTCGGGCAATCTGCGTTCGGCCGCCCAGGCCTTCGAACGCGCCGCGGCCGAAACCGCCCTCGACCAATCCATTCTCGTCACCTCCGATCCCAAGGCAGTGGCTGCGGCCAGCCACATCGTATTGCCCGGCGTTGGCGCGTTCGGCGATTGCCGCGCCGGCCTTTATGGCGTGCCCGGCATGGTCGAGGCCCTGCAGCGCGAGGTGATCGAGCGCGGCAAACCTTTCATCGGTATTTGCGTCGGCATGCAATTGATGGCCACGCGCGGCGTCGAGCACGGCATTCATCCCGGGCTCGATTGGATCAAGGGCGATGTCACGCGCATCGAGCCCAAAGATGCGGCGCTGAAGATCCCGCATATGGGGTGGAACGTGCTGGAGGGCGTGGCCCAACACCCGGTGCTAAGCGGCATCGACAATGGCGCGCATGCCTATTTCGTGCACTCCTTCGAGATCAAGCCCGACAGCAGTGCCGTGTTGGCGCAAACCGATTACGGCGGCAAGATCGCCGCCATGGTCGGACGCGACAACATGGTCGGCACGCAATTTCACCCGGAGAAGAGCCAGGAAACGGGATTGCGCCTGATCGCCAATTTCCTGCGCTGGCGGCCGTGAGGAAACCATCATGATTCTTTTTCCCGCCATCGATTTGAAAGACGGCAAATGCGTGCGCCTGGTGCGCGGCGCGATGGACAGCGCCACCGTGTTCGATTTGGAACCGGCGCAGCAGGCCCATGCCTTCGTTTCGGCTGGCTGCGAATGGCTGCATCTGGTCGATTTGAATGGCGCGGTCGAGGGTAAGCCCGTCAATGCACAGGCCGTCAAAGACATATTATGCGCAGCACCAGTGCCGACCCAATTGGGCGGCGGCATTCGCGATATGGCGACCATCGCCACCTGGATCGAAGCGGGCGTGCAGCGCGTGATCTTAGGCACGGTGGCGTTGCACGAGCCCGAACTGGTGCGCCAAGCCTGCAAGGATTTCCCCGGCCGGGTCGCGGTCGGCATCGATGCGCGCGGCGGCTTCGTCGCGGTGCAAGGCTGGACCGAGACCTCCACAGTCAAAGCGCTCGACCTGGCGCTGCGCTTCGAAGATGCCGGGGTCGCCGCCATCATCTACACCGACATCGAACGCGACGGCGCCATGGAAGGCCCGAACATCGATGCCACGGTCGATCTGGCGCATCATTTGCACACGCCGGTGATCGCCTCGGGCGGCGTGTCGTC
>JBBSNV010000422.1:0-2691 GCA_038260375.1 Reyranellales bacterium | reverse complement strand
GAATATCCGTTCATGACAAATCGTCAGCCGAGAGCAAGGTGTCGCGCGCTACGGCACGCTTGAGTTTGCGGCCGAGCAAAGAAGGCATTTCCCGCGCGGGAATGCCGGTGCCGGGTTTCTTAGCCGCCAAATGCTCGCGCGCCAACACCGTACCGGCCGGCAGATCGGCCACGACCACCACGCTTTTCATGAAAATGTGGCGCAGCGGCGCCAAATCCTCGGCAGCCTTTGCCTTGTCTACAGGACTTGCCTTCATACGCTCGATGAAGCGCACGCCATCGACCAATTGGCGCAATTCGGCCGGCGTCAGTGAAGCCACGACGTCGGGGCCGAACATGTCGCGGCTCAGGGCCACATGCACTTCCAGCACCTCGATGCCCAAAGTGGCGGCAGCCAGGCCGGGATAGATGGTGGCGGAATGGTCCGATAACCCGACCGCGTCGGGGAAGCGACGGCGATAGTCCTCGATCACGTTCAAGCCGACCGCTTCGGGCGGACAGGGATACATGGTGGCACATTGCAGCACCGCGACCGGCAGCTTGGCTGCGCGCACGCGGGCGACGGCGTCTTCCACTTCGGGCAGGTCGCTCATGCCAGTCGACAGGATGATCGGCAAGCGCGTGGCGATCATGGCGTCGAGCATCTCGACATTGCTGATTTCGCCCGATGCCACTTTCCAACCGGCGACGCCGACGCGTTTGAGCAGCTCGACCGCTTGCATCGAGAACGGCGAGCTTAGGAACAGCAGACCCTTTTCGTCGGCGTGCTTTTTCAGGCCATGCCATTGCGGCTCGGTGAATTCCATGCGCTGCCAATAGTCGTAGCGCGTCTCGTCCTGCGGGCTGAAGCGCTTGCGCCATGGCTCCGACGGCGTGCTTTCGGCGGCCGCGATGTGGGTCTGGAACTTCACCGCATCGGCGCCGGCAGCGGCGATGGCGTCGATGAAGGCATGCGCGGTGCCGAGGCTGCCGTCATGGGTCTGCGACACCTCGCCGATAATCGTGCAAGGCCGGCCAGGCGCTGGATCGTGCAACCAAGTCTTCATCGCTCGTTCTTGTCTTCCAACAATCGCTTTGCTTCAGCCAGGTCGGCCGCGTCGTCGATATTGACCGCCGGCCCCTCGACCACTACCGCGCGCAAGGCCGAACCCAGCATGTTGTGGCCGGCATCCAACGCGCTACGCCGCACGGCATAGCACATTCCGTTGCGCAGGAAAGTCTGGTCCAATTCCTGGCGGTTGACCACCTTGGCGCCCTCGCCCACGGCATGCCGCACTGTGCCATCGGCTTCAATGCGGAAATGTTTCAACGGATGATAGCGCGTGGGCGCCACGCTGACGGTCAGGGCGGCATCGGCGCCGTCGCTCTCGGCCGCTGCCACGGTCTGGCGCACGATGTCGGGCGTGCGCAACGGTGAGGTCGGTTCCAGCAGCGCAATGGTATCGAACGGCGTGCCGAGTTTGCTCAGCGCCTCGCGCACCGCATCGATCACCGCCGACTGGTCCGACGCTAGGCCTGCCGAACGCAGGAACGGCACCTGCGCACCGACCTTGCGGCCTTCAGCGGCGATCTTCTCATCGTCGGTCGAAACCAGAATCGTATCGAAGATGCCGGCATCGCGCGCGCAATGGACCGCCCGCGCCAACAAACTCTCGCCCGCCACCACGGACAAATTCTTGCCCGGCAGGCCCTTGCTGCCGCCGCGGGCGGGGATGATGGCCAGCCGCGTCAGGCTCATGGCAATTGGTCAGGCCGGCTTGTGAAAATAGACGGCATAGGCCATCGGGAACGTCGTGTGCTGGCGCGCCTGGTTTTTGGTGTGTTGTTCGTCCCACGCCATCAGCTCTTTGAAATGCTGGTCGTAGAACCAGCGCTCCATTTCCGCGCGCTTGTCAGGCGGAAAATATTCCAGCGCCTGGGTCCAGCAATAGGCCACGGCTTGAAACGGCCCGCCTTCGGGCACGAAACGGTCATAGACCATGCCGGCTGCGACGATCATGCGTTCGAAGCCCCAGGGCGTATAGCGCAGGTAATCGTCGGGCGCCTGATGCAGCTCGCGCACCAACGGCTCGAAAATGTAGCCGCGCGCGCCGGGCTTTAGCAGGCGGGCGATCTCGGCGAACAAGCCGCGCTGGTCGGCCACGTGATGCACCAGGTTCGGCACCAGCACCAGATCGCAACTGGCCGACGGCAAGCCGGTGTTCTCGGCCGGCGCGCGCATCGTGCCGGGCACGATCAGGCAACGATCGTCGTCGACCATGGCGCGGTTATAAGCGCCTCGGCTTTCTGCCGTAACGGGACTGCAATCGATCGAGACGAACTCCTGGCGGTGAAAGAACGGGCCGAACAGCGAGATGCCGCCATAGAGCAGACCGCGCTCCAGGCACACCACGCGCGCGCCGTCCGGCATCTCACGCGACAGGCGGCGCATGTCGTCGATCAGCAAGCGGAAATGCGGCCACTTGGTGCCGATCTGAAACACGCGCTGCTCCAGCATCTGCTGATGCCGATCGAGCTCGGCTTCGGAGAAGTTGGCGGAATCGCGGGGCAAGGCGGTGGGGCTGGCCATCGCGCCACTATAAGCCCTTGTTGTACCCAGGCAAACCGCCCTGCTAGCCTGAGGATATGACAGATGCGTTAAACGATTTGCTTTCCGATGCCGGCCGCGCCGCCATCGCCAAGGCGCGCGGAT
>JBBSNV010000421.1:0-2693 GCA_038260375.1 Reyranellales bacterium | reverse complement strand
CACCTCGCCCCGCTTTAGCGGGGAGAGGGAGGGGCCCGTCGCGTTAGCGCCGGGGGGGTGTGGGGGCTCACCATCAAATTGAAACAAGCCCCTCACCTGGCCGCTCGCGTTACCGCTCGCGGCCTTCCTCTCCCCGCTATAGCGGGGCGAGGTGAAGAGCTACACCCCCGCCCAGCGCGCGATGTCCTCGAGATGCTTGGCGAGTTCTCCGGGCGCCGAGAGGAACGGTGAGTGGCCGGTCTCCATAGTGATGACGCGATCGGGCGGCAGCGCCTTTTGCATATCGCGCTGCAGGCTAAGCGGAATGGCTTGGTCGAGCGTACATTCGATATAGACGCGCTTGAGACTGCCGTACCGCTCGGGCGAGGTGGTGACCGGCGTCATGGTAACGGTGCGCGGCATCGCCTTCAGTCGCTGGGTGGCGTTGAATAGATCTTCCGGCAAGCAATCGTTGTAGAACAGCGCCGGCACGTTCGATTTTTTGTAATCGTAGGTCACGCCGTCATTGGCCATTTCGATCGAGCGCGACAACAACGAACCCGGCACGCGGGCGCTGATCTCGCGCGCATACTGCCCGTTCATCGGCATCATCGCGGTCAGGAACACCAGGCAGCCGATCTTGTCGGCGCGCGCTTCGCCTGCTTCGGTGATGCTAACGCCGCCCATCGAATGGCCGACCAGCACCGGTTTGCTCGGCGCCGCATCGACTGCCTTGACCACACGCTTCACATAGAGCGATAGATCGATATCGGCTAGTCGCGTGCGATCCTCCCCGCCGCCCGGCAGATCGGGTGCATCGACCGTGTGGCCATGCGCCTCCAGAAGCGGCACGACTTTCTCCCAACACCAGCCACCATGCGATGCACCGTGGATCAGGATGAAATGCGCCACGATGCTTAACTCAAGCCGCCGGCGCGGCCATAGCTCGCGCCCGGCACGAAGAAGTCCGGCGCCAGGGTCGCGCCCGGCGTCACGGCGTACTGGTCGAAATCCTTCACGCCGTTGGCAGCCAGGAAATCGTCGTCGATGAAGAAATTGCCGGTGCACTCGCGGCTCGGCTTGTTGAAGATCAGGTAGGCCGCATCGGCCAGGATCTCCGGCTTGCGGCTGTGCTTCATGATTTCGTCGCCGCCCAGCAGGTTTTTGATCGCCGAAGTGGCAATCGCGGTGCGCGGCCACAAGCAATTGAACGCCACGCCTTGCTCGCGGAATTCCTCGGCCATGGCCCAGGCGCACATGCTCATGCCGAACTTGGCCATGGTGTAAGCAACGTGCGGGGCGAACCACTTCACGTCCATATCGAGCGGCGGCGACATGTTCAGCACATGTGGGTTGGATGCTTTCAGCAGATGCGGGATGCATTTCTGCGACACCAGGAAAGTGCCGCGCAGATTGATCTGATGCATCAGATCGTAGCGCTTCATCGGCGTATGCAAGGTACCGGTCAGGCTGATGGCGCTGGCGTTGTTGACCAGGATGTCGATGCCGCCGAATTTCTTGACGCCAGCCTCGACCGCGTCGGTGACCGATTGCTCGTCGCGAATGTCGCAGATCGCGGGCAGCGCCTGGCCGCCGACCTTCTCGATTTCTTCGGCGGCAGTGTAGATGGTGCCGGGCAGGCGCTTGTCGGGTAGCGCGGTCTTGGCGGCGACGATCACATTGGCGCCGTCGCGCGCGGCGCGCAGCGCTATCGCCAGGCCGATGCCGCGGCTGCCGCCCGACACGAATAGGGTCTTGCCCTTGAGACTCATCGTTTCCTCGCTTTTATGATTGGCGTGAAGCTTAGGCTCGTGGCCGATTATCGGCAATCGGGCCTATTCGACGAAACGCTTGCTCATCAGCACGCGCGGCTCGATTTCGTAACCCAGGCTCTTGTAGAAGCGCACTACTTTCTTGTTCTCGGCGCGGATCAACAGCATGGTTTTGGGCACGCCGCGCTTTTGTAGCCAGGCTTCGGCCGCCGCCATGATGGCGCTACCTAGCCCCGATCTCAGTCGTTTGGGATCGGCGGCGACGTAATAGACCCAGCCGCGATGCCCGTCATGGCCAACCATAACGGAGGCCACGATCGCGCCCTCGATCTCGCCGACCAGGATCGCGCCGTGTTTCGAGTTCAGGCAAAAATCGATGTCGCGATCGGGCGGATTCCACGGCCGGATCAGGTCGCAGGCATGCCACAGCGCCAGCAGCGCCTTGCGGTCCTTTTGCTTGAGAGGGCGGATGGATAGCGCGGGCTTTTTTGCTTTGGCCATGGTGGAAACAAGAAGGCCCGCCGAAGCGGGCCCTCTCTCCTTATTCCAGAGCGGTTACTGCACAACCTCAAAGAGCCCGGCCGCGCCCATGCCGCCGCCGATGCACATGGTGACGACTACGTTCTTGGCTTTGCGACGGCGGCCTTCGATCAGCGCGTGGCCGGTCATGCGCGCGCCCGACATGCCGAACGGATGGCCGATCGAGATCGAGCCGCCGTTGACGTTGAGCTTGTCGTTGGGGATGCCGAGCTTGTCGCGGCAATAGATCACCTGCACCGCGAAGGCTTCGTTCAGCTCCCACAGATCGATGTCGTCCATCTTCAGGCCGAAGCGCTTGAGTAGAGTGGGGATGGCATAGACCGGACCGATGCCCATTTCGTCGGGCTCGCAACCGGCCACCACCAGGCCCTTGTAGATGCCGAGCGGCTTGAGGCCGCGCTT
>JBBSNV010000420.1:0-2711 GCA_038260375.1 Reyranellales bacterium | reverse complement strand
GAGAGCGGCTGCAGCGGATGGATGTCGGCAAAACCCGGCAGCCGCGCCATTTTCTCGTTGAGCCGTGGATTGTGCTTCATGGTGCACGAGCCCAGCGGATAGAGGCCACTATCGATGGCGTAGTTCTTCTGGCTCAGCCGCGTGTAGTGCTGCACTACTTGCGGCTCGGACAAACCAGGAAGTCCGACTGCGCCTTTGCGTTCCAGCCCGCCCAGCCGCGCTTTGACCGCAGGCGGCTCGGGCAGATCGACGCCGCTCCTGCCGGGCGAATCCTGTTCGAAGATCAGCGGCTCTTCCAGCTGCAGCCCGCGATTGCCTGAAAAGGTTTCGACCGGCAGCATGGTCTCCGCGTCGGGTCGGGAAATGCGTCCCTGTCTGCGATCCATCACAGCACCTCCTGCAGGCCGGCGGCTAAGGCGTCCATCTCGGCTTGGGTGTTGGTTTCGGTGGCCGCCACCACCATCAAATCCGCCACGCTCTTGTCGCCCGGCAACAGGCGCGACACCGGCACGCCGGCCAGGATGCGCTTGGCGGCCAAGGCCTCGACCACCGGCGCGGCCGGCTTGCTCAGTCGGACGGTGAATTCATTGAAGAAGCTGTCGTTCAGCACCTGTACGCCCGGCACTTTGGCCAGGCGCTCGGCCAACTGCACCGCCTTGGCATGGTTGAGCTTGGCCAGCCGCGTCAATCCGGCCTCGCCTAGCAGGCTCAGATGAATGGTAAAGGCCAGGGCGCACAGCCCGGCATTGGTGCAAATGTTCGACGTCGCCTTCTCGCGGCGGATGTGCTGCTCGCGCGTGCTCAAGGTCAGCACGAAGCCGCGCCGGCCATCGGCATCGACGGTTTCGCCGACCAACCGGCCCGGCATCTGGCGCAGGTATTTCTCGCGCGTCGCGAACAGCCCGACATAGGGCCCGCCGAAATTCAGCGCGTTGCCGATCGACTGGCCTTCACACACCACGATATCGGCGCCCATCTCGCCGGGCGGCGTCAGCAGGCCCAAGGATACGACCTCGGTCACCACCACGATCAGCAGCGCGCCCTTCTCGTGGCAGGCCTTCGCCAAGGCCGACAGATCACGGATCTGGCCGAAGAATGAAGGGTTCTGCACCACCACGCAGGAGGTCTGCTCGTCGATGCGCGGCGCCAGATCTTCCTTACCGGAGAAATCGACAGCACCGGCATCGACGGTATAGCCGGTGAAATGGCCCGAGGTTTCGATTACCGCGCGATAATGCGGATGCAACCCGCCCGACAGCACAGCCTTGCTGCGCCGCGTGACGCGGTTGGCCATCGCAACCGCCTCGGCCGTGCCGGTCGAGGCGTCGTACATCGAGGCATTGGCCACGTCCATGCCAGTCAGCAACGTCACCTGGGTCTGGAATTCGAACAGATATTGCAAGGTGCCTTGGGTGATCTCAGGTTGGTACGGCGTGTACGAGGTCAGAAACTCGCCACGCTGGATCAAGTGATCAACGCTCGAAGGTACATGATGGCGATAGGCGCCGGCGCCGACGAAGAACGGCACCGAGCCTGCGGCGATGTTCTTGCCGGCCATGGTCGAAAGCTGGCGTTCGACTTCCAATTCGCCCTGGAAGCGCGGCAGGTCGACCGGGCCTTTCAGCCGGGCCGCTGGCGGCACATCGGCAAACAGCGCGTCGATGTTGTCCACGCCGATCGCGCCCAGCATGGCGCCCCGATCTGCATCGGTCAGCGGCAAATAACGCATCAGCCCAACCCTTTCACGAATTCGTCGTAAGCGGCCTGGTCCATCAGCCCGTCGAGCTCAGACTTGTTGGCCAGCTTGACCTTGAATAACCAGCCCGCGCCGCGTGGATCGGAATTCACCGTGCCGGGGTGCTCGGCCAAGGTGGCGTTGGCTTCAGTGACTTCGCCGGTCACCGGCGAATAGACGTCGGATGCCGCCTTGACCGATTCCACCACCGCCGCCTCGCCGCCCTTGGTCAGCTGCTTGCCGACCGCCGGCACCTCGACGAACACGATGTCGCCCAATTGCGACTGGGCATAGTCGGTGATGCCCACTGTGCCGATATCGCCGTTCACTTCGATCCATTCGTGTTCTTCGGAAAATTTCAACATGATCAACCCCGATAATAATTCTGTTTGACGAAGGGCATGGCGACGACGGAGGCGGGCAAGGGTTTGCCACGCACCATCAAGGAGATTTTGCTGCCTGGTGCAGCATGGCGTTTGGCGACATAGCCCATGGCGATCGGCCGGTTGAGCGAAGGCGAGAAACCGCCGCTGGTGATCATGCCCAGTTTATTGCCGGCATCGTCGACGATCTCGCTGCCTTCGCGCGCCGGCGCCCGGCCCTCGGGCTGGATGCCGACCCGCTTGCGCTCCACCCCCGAGGCGATCTGACGAATGATGACCTGGTCGCCGGGGAACCCCCCTACACTCCTGCGATGCTTGGGGATCGACCACAGCAGCCCCGCCTCGATCGGCGTGGTCGTGGTGTCGATGTCGTGGCCGTACAGGCACAGCCCGGCTTCGAGCCGCAGGGTGTCGCGCGCACCCAGACCCGCGGGTTCGACCTCGGGCTGTCGCAGCAGGGCTTGCGCCAATGCCACGGCGTGTTCGGCCGGCACCGAGATCTCGAAGCCGTCTTCACCGGTGTAGCCCGAGCGGGTGACGAAGCAGCGGGCGCCTTCGATCTCGAACGGCGCGCCGTCCATGAACTTCAGGTT
>JBBSNV010000419.1:0-2715 GCA_038260375.1 Reyranellales bacterium | reverse complement strand
TGCCGTTGGTCTTGAGCAGGCCGGCTTGGCGGTCGTCGATATAGAGCGGGATCATGCCGACGCCGTGGCTGTCGTGGCCCTTGAGATTGGCCTGCACCAGATGATCCGAGACGATCTGCGTCTCGCGCGCATTGCTGCCGGAAGCGGCCAATATCGCGCCGGCGAAGGCTTTCAGGCGGTCGGGCAAAATCGCGGGCATGATGTTCCTCTATCCTTGTTTTGCCGGCAGTTTGCTATGCTCGGCGCCGACAAGACAACTGAAGTTGTGGGGCATCATGGATCACAAGCCGGAGCTGCGCTCGGCGCTGCTATTCACCATCACCATCGAGCTGCTGGGCATGCAGGACATCGGCAAGACGCCGTCGGGCCAGCGCCGCATCGTCCAGGTCAAGGGCGGCAAGTTCGAGGGCGAGGAGCTGCGCGGCACCATCCTGCCTGGCGGTGGCGATTGGATCGTGACCCGGCCGGACAACGTGATGATGCTCGACGTGCGCCTGGCGTTGGAGACCGACGACAAGCAGCTCATTTACATGACCTATCGAGGCATGCGGCATGGTCCGCAATGGGTCATGGACCGGCTCAACAAGGGCGAAAAGGTCGATCCCTCGGAATATTATTTCCGCGTCGTGCCGTGGTTCGAGACTGCCTCGGAGAAATACGAGTGGCTCAACCGCATCGTCACTGTCGCCATTGGCCGACGCGAGCCTGCCGGTCCGGTGTACGACGTGTTTCAGATTTTGTAGATCCTCATCATCCTGAGCGCAGCGAAGGATCTTGTTTGAGCAAGTGACGCCCGCTGGCATGGAGCGCTTGCGTGGATGCGAGATGCTTCGCTTTGCTCAGCATGACGGCGTGGTTACCTAAACGCCCGTCCCGCCCGTGCATAAGCCGCCGAGGACGACATGATGTTCTTGGCCATCAAACTGGTCTCCTGGCCCTCGCGCTGCTCGTAGATTGCGCCGACGATCTCCTGGATTGCTTTGTCGGCGGGCTCGGCCTCCAGCGCATAGTCGGCCAGGTGGCAGGCCAAGCGCATGTCGCTGCTCGCCAGCGCCTTGGCGCGTTCGGCCAGTTTCAGCGCGCCGCCCGAGAGCGACGCGATCTCCTTGGCCAACACGTCGCGCGGCGATGGCTTTAGCTCCGACGGCCGCCCGGTCCACCAGCCACCATAGAAGCGAATGACGTTGCGCACGATGAACTCGCCCTCGTCATAGACCGCCTGCAGCCAGGGCGAATCGGTCTTGGGCAGCTTGACCTGGTGAATGATATCGCTGTGCGGCGGGGAGCCGGCATTCATCGCCGCCACGGTTTGCTCGACGATGCTGTCGAGATAATCCGCGGTCTCCATCAGCATCGTGTGGATCTTGGCCGGGTCGTTGACCACCGGCCCGCCATGGCCCGGCGCCAGGCTCCTGGCATTCTTGGTCGCCATCTTGCGCAATCCGGCCGCCCATTCCAGCGGATAGCGCTGCACCTTTTGTGGGTTGCCGGCATTGGGCACGCCCCAGATGAACAGATCGCCCGGGCACAGCACGCCCCGATCGGCTGCGAAGATCCAGGAGTGATCGTCGGTCTCGCCGGGGCAGTGATGGATCTCGAAGGTCTCGCCGCCCACCACGATGTCGAGCCGGTCGTCGTACAGCACGTTGGGCTGCAAGGTGGGGAAGCCAAAGCTCTTGAACGTGTCGGGATTGGTCTCGGCCAGTTGCACCGTGCCGCCGAACTGGCGCGCGTTGAGCGCGGCGTTGTGGCCTGCGGTCTTGGCGTAGCGCGCGAAGCGCTTGGGCATGGCGCGATGGGCAATGATGCGCGGCGGCGCTTGGCCCGGCATCAGGAAAGCCGACAAACCATAGGCGTGGTCGACATGGCCTTGGGTGAAGATCGCGGTGTGGATCGGCGCCTGGGTCTTGGTGCGCAGCATCTGCGCCAGGGTCGGACCCAATTGCACCAAGCCGGAATCGACCAGCACGATGCCCTCGTCGGTCTCGAACGCCACACAACCGGAGAACAACGAATTGAACCACGTCCGCGGCGCCAATTCGACCGGCCCGCCGGACCAGAAGAACTTGGCCTCCTCGGGCGGTTTGCCGCGCATTTCTCCCATCTTTTGCATCATCGTCAGCGCCATGATGGTCTCCCCTTAGTCGTTCGTTGCGCCGATTATGACGCTGAAGTCAGGGAACCTGCCAGCGCTGCTTACCGTTGAATCTGTGGCACCGGCCGCATGCTTTTGCAGCGGCTGGCGTGTCCGTTTCCTCACTGCTCTGGAGCACCCCATGAAAAGCAAATTCCTCGGCGGCCTGGCGTTTGCCGTGGCCCTATCCGCTGCACCCCTGGCGCTGGCAGCAGGCTGGCAGCCGCTCACCTCGGCCGAAGGCGGCTTCACCGTGCTGATGCCGGCCGGCTACGTGAACGAGAACAAGCCGGTCGATATGGGTGGGGCGGCCAAGGCCAACAACATCTCCTACCGCGTCGAGTCCGACGGCGCCTATTGGGGCGTCAGCGTCACCGACTACCCGCAGGCCGCTTCGCGCGACCCGCAAAAGATGTTGGAGAATGCCCGCGACGGCGCCCTGAAGCGCTGGAACGGCGCGATGCAGTCGGATAAGGCCATCACGGTGGCCGGCAAGCCGGCACGCGAAGTCACCTACAACGTGATCGACGACGGCAAAACCTACACCGTGCGCCAGCGCTTCGTGCTGATCTCGCCGCAGC
>JBBSNV010000418.1:0-2717 GCA_038260375.1 Reyranellales bacterium | reverse complement strand
TCTCGAATTCGCCGTCGGGCGCTTCGGCGAAGCGTTGCAAGCGCGCCGGCATGTCCTGGCGCAGCACGCGTCGCGCCGCCATGCCGGCCAGGGTCCATTGATACGCGTTCACTAACGACAGAGAACTTTCGCACCATCTCCCTGGTGCTGGGCGTCGCCAAATGCGACGCCCTTTTTTTGTTCGGAGCGCAGCTTGACTTGGCACCGCGTCCGCCGCTTTAACTGCTGAATGAACAATCATTCGCTGACACGATGAATGGGCCGCTGAGCGTTGCCACTATTGCCCAACCGCTGCAGCGCTTCGTCGCTGCGCATTATGGCACCACCGCGCGCGCCGCCGGCTTGAAGCCAATGGAGTTGGGTCATGCCGGGCTGACCTATGGCTTCGACGTCATCGACAATGGCGCGACCAAGGCCAGCTTCGTGCTGCGCTTGGCGCCCCCCGGCGTACGCCGGCACGGCAATACCGACGTCTATCGCCAGGCGCCGCTGTTGCGCGCATTGCAGGCGCACGGCCAGCCGGTGCCCAAAGTGCCCTGGGCCAGCCCCGACGATGATTGGTTCGGCACGCCCTTCATCATGATGGAGCGCCTGCCCGGCATCCCGTGCCTAATTTGGGACCCCGACCCGCAATTCCCGCGCACCGATGCTGCCATCGGCGAGCTGTGGCGACACAGCGCCCGCGCGCTGGCCGATCTGCATGAATTCGACTGGCAGCGTCACCTGGCCGACTGGGAGAAGCCGCGGCCTTTGAGCGAAGAAGTGTTGCGCTGGGACGGCGTGCTGGCCAAGGCGCAGGAGCCGGACTGGCTGGCGGCCGGCCAGCGTGTGCGCGAACTGGTGCTGGTGCAGATACCGGAAGGAACGCCGGTCGGGCTGATCCATGGCGACTATCAGCCTGGCAACGTGCTGTTCGACGGCGATAGGTTGACGGGTATCGTCGATTGGGAGCTGTCGTCGATCGGCGCCCAGCTGTTGGACATCGGCTGGATGATGATGATGTCGGACCGCCGCTCCTGGCATCCCGACTTCTCTCCACAGCATTCGCCCGATCCGGAAGTGCTGCGTGAGGTCTATCAAACCCATCGCGGCAGGCGCTTCCCAGACATCGATTGGTATTGGGCGTTCGCCGGCTATCGCTTTGGCACGATCTGCTGCCTCAACGTGCGGCTGCACCGCACCGGCAAGCGTCCCGATCCGCTATGGGAAAAATTCGCCCTCGCCGTTCCGTCGCTGTTCGGCCGCGCCGAACAAATCCTGCGTTCCAGGAGTACGCCATGATCGATTTCTCTCTGCCCGACGAATTGCTGCAACTCAAAGATCGCGTCGATGGTTTCATCCGCGATCAGATCATTCCGTTCGAGCAGGACAAGCGCCAATTGCGCCATGGTCCCAGCGAAGAGCTGCGCCATGAGCTGGTGGCCTTGGCGCGCAAGGCGGGTATTCTCTCGCCGCACGCACCCAAGCATTACGGCGGGCTGGGGCTCGATCACCGCGCCATGGCGGTGGTGTTCGAGGCCGCGGGTTACAGCACGCTTGGACCTCTGGCGCTGAACATCCAGGCGCCGGACGAGGGCAACACCAATCTGCTCGAGCGCGTCGCCACCGACGCGCAGAAGGAGCAATATCTGCGGCCGTTGACCGAAGGCAAAATCCGCACCGTGTTTTCGATGACCGAGCCCGATAACGGCGCGGGCTCGGACCCCTCCTTGATGAAAACGGTCGCGCGAGAGGATCGCGACGGCTATCTGATCAACGGCCGCAAATGGCTGATCACTGGCTTCCCCGGCGCGGCGCTCAACATCGTCATGGCCCGCACCGTCGATATCCGCGGCACCGAGTTGGGCGCCACCATGTTCCTGCTCGACATCGATGCTGCCGGAATGGAGATGGTGCGCGTGCTGGACACCATCGACAGCAATTCGCCGGGCGGCCATGCGGTGATCGACTTCACCAATGTGCGCGCGCAGCGCGACCAGATTTTGGGCGAAGTCGGCAGGGGCTTCCGCTACGCCCAGGTCCGCTTGGCTCCCGCTCGATTGACCCATTGCATGCGCTGGTTGGGCGCCGCCCGGCGCGCGCACGACATCGCCACCCAATACGCGCGCGAACGCCACGCTTTCGGCAAACCGATCGGCGAGCATGAGGGCGTGGGCTTTATGTTGGCCGACAATGAAACCGAAATACATCTATGCCGACTGGCGATCTGGCACGCCGCCTGGCTGCTCGATCAGGGCCAGGATGCGCGCACCGAGACCAGCCTGTGCAAGGTGTTCTGCTCGGAAGCCTTAGGCCGGGTTGCCGACCGCGCCATGCAGATCCTGGGCGGCAAGGGCATCACCGAAGACACGGTGGTCGAGCGCATCTACCGCGACATCCGCGCTTTCCGCATCTATGACGGCCCATCGGAAGTCCATCGCTGGAACCTCGCCCGCAACATCATGCGGCGAAATTGAGCGGCTCATTTCGGGGAACATCGTGAACGACGCCTCATCGCATCAGGCCAGCTTGATCACCCGCGAGCGGATCGTGGCGACCGAGCGATCGATCCGCGCTTACGTGCGCCACACGCCGTCGATCGCGGTGGACGCTGCGGAGTTCGGGCAGGCGCCAGGCCGGCTGCTAATGAAGTTGGAGCAGCTGCAGCATTCCGGTTCGTTCAAGGCGCGCGGCGCTTTCGCCAATCTGTTGTTGCGCGACGTGCCGCCACCCGGCGT
>JBBSNV010000417.1:0-2736 GCA_038260375.1 Reyranellales bacterium | reverse complement strand
GCACCGCGCGCTCCTTCGCCATGGCGATCGTCGGCGCGGAATATGTGCTGCGCTGGTTGCCGCGCGGCACGCATGACTGGAAGAAGTTCTTGCGCCCTAGCGAACTCTCGCGTGGCTTGCGCAGCGGCGGCCTGACGGTGCGCGAGATCGTCGGCGCCACTTACAATCCACTGGCACGGACCTGGGCGATCACAAGCGATCTGGCGGTGAATTATATGCTGTGGGCGGAGAAGCCCGCCGCGTAGTAACCAACGCTAGTTGGTCCGTGGCAGCCACGGCACGCGGCCGAACTCGATGCCCTCGTCCTTTAGTTCTTCGGCTTCGGCGTCGGACGATTCACCGTAGATGCCGCGCTTCTTGGTCTCGCCGTAATGGATCTTGCGCGCCTCTTCGGCGAAGTCATTGCCGACATAGTCGCAATTGGCTTCGACCTGCTTGCGCATTTCGGCCAGCACCTTGCGCACTTCCGGCGCCATAACGTTGGTGACGTTGGGCATCTCGACCGGCGCAGCGAGCGGCGACGCAGCGGCAGCCTCCTCGGCGACGGCGGCAATCTTGCCGGCGCCACCCTTAGAAATACTCTTTGATATCCTGGGCGCCATGATCGCCTTGCGCACTTTGGTGTCGCCGCATTGCGGGCACACGACGATGCCGCGCTTGGCTTGGCGGTCGAAGGCGTCGCTGCTGGGGAACCACGCCTCGAACGCGTGTTCCTTGCGGCAAAGAAGGGAATACAGAATCATGGTTTCGGCCGGTCGATGGATCGATGGTCTCTATGGTATTTGGGCAGTGCACCCGCAGTCTTTCAAGGCATTAACGCGATAATTCCATGCTTGGCAATACGCCCTCACCGCTCGCCTGGATCGAGCAGCACCTGCCACCCGCCCAGCCGGACCGCACCGCGCTGGACCTGGCCTGCGGCTCGGGCCGGCATACGCGGTTATTGGTGGCGCGCGGCTATAAAGTGACGGCGGTCGACCGCGACCTCAGCCGGCTGGGCGAAATTGCTGGCGTCGAGGCTATCCAAGCCGATCTCGAAGACGGCAGCGCTCAATCGCCCTTGGGGCCACTACCCGGCCAGCGCTTCGACGTGATCGTGGTGACCGATTATCTGCACCGGCCGCTATTCCCTGCGATCGCGGCGGCGCTGGCGCCTGGCGGGCTGCTGCTGTACGAGACCTTCGCCATCGGCAACGAGAAATACGGCAAACCCAGCAATCCCAATTTCCTGTTGCGCGAGGGCGAGCTGTTGGACATGGCACGACAGTTCGATTTGCACGTGCTGGCCTATGAAGCGGTCGAGGAGACCGCGCCCCACGCCGCAATCAAGCAACGCATCGCCGCACAACGAACCAAATGAAAACCGGAGAAACGATCATGAAATTCTTTCACAGCCCGGGCTCATGCTCGCTAGCTTCGCATGTCGCGATCGAGGAAACCGGCGCGGCTTACGAATCGGTCAAGGTCACGGTGGGCGACAAGTCGAACCAGAAGCCGGAGTACCTCAAGATCAATCCGCGCGGTTTCGTGCCGGCGCTGGCGGTGGACGATTGGGTGATGAGCGAGAACGCCGCCATCATGCTGTTCCTGGCGCACAGCTTCCCCGATGCCAAGCTGCTGCCGCAGAATCCCCGCGCGCTGGCAAAGTGTTTGGAATGGCTCGAGTGGCAAACCAACACCGCGCATATCAATTTCGCCATGCTGTGGCGCGCCGAACGCTTCGTCGATTCGCCGGCCGACCACAAGATCGTGCAGGACGCCGGCACGATTCGCATCCGCAAGCGGCTGGCCGAGATCGAAGCCTGGCTGGCCGGCAACGAATTCGCCGCCGGGCCGGTCTATAGCGTGGCCGACGGCATGTTCCTGGTGCTGTATCGCTGGGGTTGGCGCGCCGGCGAGCAGGTCGATGCCACGACCTTTCCGCATTGGACCGCCTACATCAAACGCCTGAGCGAACGCCCGGCAATCAAGCGCGTGTTGCAGCAGGAAGCGATCGCGCTGTTGGCAGGTTAGCCCGCGTCGGCCAACAAGCCTTCGGCCGGCGCCACGATCTCGGGGCCGGCATAGTCGCGGTCGTGCTTGAGCGACGGCACCATGGCGCGCGCCTCATCGACCTTGGCCAGATCGATCTCGGCGGTGACGAAGCCAGGCTCGGTGCCGGCATCGGCCAGCACTTCGCCCCACGGCGCCACGATCAGCGAATGGCCGAAAGTCTTGCGCCCGTTGGCGTGCTCGCCACATTGCGCCGGGGCCAACACGTAGCAGCCGGTCTCGATGGCGCGGGCGCGTTGCAGGACATGCCAATGTGCCTGGCCGGTCTGGCGCGTGAACGCCGCCGGGATGGTCAGCATCGAGGCGCCCTTATGCGCCAGCGCGCGATAGAGATAGGGGAAGCGCAGATCGTAGCAAATCGTCATGCCCAACAGGCCCCACGGCGTCGGCGCCACCACCGCCTGCTCGCCGGGCCGGAAGGTCGAGGATTCGCGATAGCTCTCGCCGCCCTTCAGGTCGACATCGAACATGTGGATCTTGTCGTATTTGGCGACGACGTTGCCCGATGCATCGATCAAATAGGAACGATTGGCGATGCGATCGTTGTCTGCGCTCCAGCCCTCGGGCTTCACATGCAACGAGCCGGCCAGGAACCAGACGTCGAGTTCGCGCGCCAGATCGCGAAACGCGGCCAGTGCCGGATGCTCGGCTTCGCTGAACGACTTGGCGATCAGGTTCTTGCGG
>JBBSNV010000416.1:0-2737 GCA_038260375.1 Reyranellales bacterium | reverse complement strand
TTCCCGGCTGCAGTTTTTGGTCCGCCCAAAGACCCTGGGATCGCAATCGGCCAAGCCAGGCCACAGTTGCTAAAGAAACGCGTGGCAGATTTTTCGGGCGCGGCCACGACGACCCGTAAGTCGCATCTCGGACGGAAGCGGCGGTCGAGAGTGTCCGCAAGGGCAAGGCATCGATAATTTTGGGCTTGTAATCAGACGTCCCGAGCAGTCTGCCCGCCTTCTCAGCGTTCAGATGTCGTGCTTCGCGCCCGGCATCTTGCTTCGGAAAGCGAGAAAACGAGCCCGCTGAGAAGCCCGCTGCCGATGTAGATTGCGGTGGGCAGCGCGGCGAACCTTGTTCCTGCCAAGCCAACGCCGAAACCGCGTGACCATTGTTGGGGGAGCAAGGCGACGACCAGAAGCATGGCAACCGCCCCCAGCGCCATGTGAACCACCGTCGCGCGAGTGCTCCCGAACTTGGCCGCCAAGATCAGGAAGCTGGCGAAAAGGAACGCGAAGGCGAGCTTCGCCGCAGGTGCGACCTCATCAGCTACAGCGAACACATCACCGAAAAAATTGTGTCCTGTCGTCAACGGCGAGAGTCCCGCCAAGGTAATCACAAGACTGGGCACGTATATTGCTGTCACCCACCCGAAGATCCAGGCCACGAAAAAGCATTTGGGTGTGGATGGGCGCGCCAAGATCATGGCGCCAGCCTAGCAGGGGCCGATCTGCCGTCTAGCGCCCGGTTGCATCGGCAAGGGGCCCTGATCGATACACAGACCCAGACGGCATAGGGCGGCTGACAGGCAGCAGACGGCCCACTACCGACTTTAATCGGCGATAGCCTGAGAGGGAAATGTTGCGTCGGCAGCGCTGTAACGGCCTTGAGCTCTAGGCCTGAAATTCGGAAAAACAAACCAGATCAACGGGTTCAGAAACTTTCGGCCGTTCTCAGCGGCTCACTGCGTTTTTGCGGTGGCTTGGTCCAGTCTCGAATTGGGTATCTGCTCGCCAGAAGAATCGGAACATCCCCCCAATACTTCATCCGAATTCCGTACGGACCAGGTCGGCGGCAGATAACGCTTTGATTTAATGGTGCATCCGACAGGATTCGAACCTGTGACCCCTGCCTTCGGAGGGCAGTACTCTATCCAGCTGAGCTACGGATGCGTGATGGCGCTGTTAGCAGCCGGCGCCGGGCAATACCAGACGGCTATTTGCGCGGCGACAGTGCGATCGGCGTGAACTGGCCGAGGCCGCAGCTGGCGCCGCGGCGCAGGCCGCCGCCCTGTTGCAGCACGGTGATGATGTCGACCGAGCACAGCTGGCTGATCGAAGTAGAATAGGTGAACGACCGTTCGAAACCGAGCTGGGGGCAGCTGCTCGACAGCGTGTTGCGATAGACCTTGCCGTCACGCATCATGAAATCAATGGTGCTGTCGTCGCGCACCTTGGTCTCGCGGATATTCTGCAACAGCACACAGCTGACAGGCTCACCGGTCACCTGGGCCGGCGGCGCCTGGGAGGTGCGTACGGCGGTGCCGCTGCACCCGGCGAGGGCTGCGGTAACGAACAGCAACGACAGGACGGAACGCATGATGGTCATCCCGGCAAGATATCGCCCCGAAAGGCACAGGGTGCAAGCTACGCAACGATTTACCAACCGGGTTTTGCCCGCGCGACACTGAACCCCGGCTTAACCTTCTGGGCGGGTTGGGGGTTATCGATCACGCCGGTGTCTTGTCGCGAAAATCGCAAAGGTCGGCGACCGGGCAAACCGGGCATTTCGGCCGCCGCGCCACGCAGACATAGCGGCCGTGGAGGATCAGCCAGTGATGGGCGTGGCGGCGATAGGGCTTTGGCGTCCGCTTCATGATGCCGAGTTCGACCGCCAGCACCGTCTTGCCCGGCGCCAGCCCGGTGCGATTGGCGACCCGGAAGACATGGGTGTCGACGGCGCAGGTTTCCTCGCCAAAGGCGACGTTGACGACGACATTGGCGGTCTTGCGCCCGACGCCGGGCAGCGATTCGAGTTCGGCGCGGTCGCGCGGCACCTCGCCGCCATATTTCGCGACCAGGATCTCCGACAGCGCAATGACGTTCTTTGCCTTGGTGTTGAACAGCCCGATGGTGCGGATATGCTGTTTCAACGCCGCCTCGCCCAGCGCGATCATCGCCTCGGGCGTCTGCACCGTTTCGAACAGCCTGGCCGTCGCCTTGTTGACGCCCACGTCGGTCGCCTGCGCCGACAGCACCACCGCCACCAGCAGCGTATAGGTGTTCACATATCTGAGCTCGGTCTCCGGCGCCGGGGCGGCGGCGCTGAGGCGGGCATAGAATTCGGCGATGGCGGCGCGGTTCATGACTGCGCTTTGGCGTCACGGGTGCTGTAATGTCCAGATGCGCGCGTCTAGTGTGGCAATCGTGCTGCTCGATCTCACCCTCACGCCGAACCGGTCGCTCGATCGCCGCCACGCGCGCTGGCTGGTCGGCGCGGTCGGCGCGATCTTCTTCCTCGGCGGCCTGCGCTTCGTGGCGCTCGGCGCCTGGCCGATCCTGCCGTTCATGGCGGCCGATGTCGCGCTGCTGTGGTGGGCGTTCCGCGCCAGCAATGCCGCCGGGCGCGGCCATGAACGTGTCGTCCTCGATGCCGATGCGCTGACCCTGCACCGCGTCACCGCCCAGGGCGCCACCCGGCGTTTCGGGTTCGAGCCGCTGTGGACCCGCGTCCATGTCGAGGAAACCCCGCGCGGCG
>JBBSNV010000415.1:0-2738 GCA_038260375.1 Reyranellales bacterium | reverse complement strand
CGGCGCTGGTCGGGCGAGGCCAAAGTTATGGCAGGCGCGCGATGATCGGCTCGCTGCGCGGCATGGTCGAACAGGCGAGCGAAGATTTCGCGCTGATCGACGTGGCCGGCGTGGGTTATCTGGTGTTCGCCTCGGCGCGCACCTTGCGCGGCCTGCCGCCGGTCGGCAGCGAGGTGCGGCTGCAGATCGAAACCCATGTGCGCGAAGACCACATTCATCTTTACGGCTTCCTCGATGCCGCCGAGCGCGATTGGTTTCGCCTGTTGCTGACGGTGCAGGGGGTGGGCGCCAGGGTGGCGCTGGCGCTGTTGTCGGCTTTGTCGCCGGCCGAGTTGGCCACGGCCATCGCGGCCCAAGACCGCACCGCGATCACGCGCGCGCAAGGCGTCGGCCCTAAGCTGGGGCAGCGCCTAGTCACCGAGTTGAAGGAGAAGGCCGCCGCCATGGTCATGCCAGCAGCATTGGCCAAGCGTCAGCCGGGCGAGGCGGCGACGCCGGCGTCGGTCAACGAGGATGCCGTCTCGGCCCTGGTCAATCTCGGCTACAAGCGCGTCGAAGCTTACGGCGCGGTGGCGCGTGCGATGCAAGGTTTAGGTGACAAGCCTGACGTGCAGGCGCTGATCCGCGCCGGCTTGCGGGAGTTGTCACAATGAATGCGCGCACCGAAGGCTTGCCGGAGATGCGCCAATGAATGAACGCATTGTGGCGCCGGTCAAGACGGCGGACGACCAAGAGACTTCGCTGCGGCCGTTGGCGCTGGACGAATTCGTTGGCCAGCAACAGGTGCGCGAGAATCTGCGCATCTTCATCCAGGCCGCCAAGCAGCGCGGCGAGTCGTTGGATCACGTGTTGTTCCACGGCCCGCCAGGCTTGGGCAAAACCACTTTGGCGCAGATCGTGGCGCGCGAATTGGGCGCGACCTTCAGGGCAACATCTGGCCCGGTGATCGCCAAGGCCGGCGATCTGGCGGCGCTGCTGACCAATCTCGAACCGCGCGACGTGTTGTTCATCGACGAGATCCATCGTTTGAATCCGGCGATCGAAGAGATTCTTTATCCTGCGATGGAAGACTTCCACCTCGACATCATGATCGGCGAAGGGCCGGCGGCGCGCTCGATCCGCATCGACCTGCCGCCCTTCACCTTGGTGGGCGCCACCACGCGCGCCGGTCTGATGACCACGCCGTTGCGCGAACGGTTCGGCATTCCGCTGCGCATGGTCTTTTACACGCCACAGGAGCTGGAGCAGATCGTGCGCCGGGCGGCCAAAGTGCTTCATATCGATATCAGCGACGATGGCGCAGCCGAAATCGCGCGCCGCTCGCGCGGCACGCCGCGTGTCGCCAACCGCCTGCTGCGCCGGGTGCGCGACTTCGCCACGGTGGCCGGCCTCAAACGCATCGACGCCACGGCGGCCGATGGCGGCTTGCAGCGGTTGGAAGTCGATCGAGCTGGGCTGGATGCAATGGATCGGCGTTATCTATCGTGCATTGCCGAGAAATATGGCGGCGGGCCGGTCGGCGTCGAGACCTTGTCGGCGGCGCTCAGCGAGCAGCGCGATGTTCTGGAAGACGTGATCGAGCCCTATCTGATGCAGCAGGGCTTCGTGTTGCGCACGCCGCGCGGCCGCATGGTGGCGGAGTTGGGCTACAAGCATATCGGCATGGCCATCCCGCGCGGCGCTCAAGCGCAATTCGATCTGCTGCGCACGGAAGAGGGCGATGAGCACTAGTTTCGCAATGCTTCCAACGGTCCCCAACATCGCCCCCGACGCTGATCAGGTCGCCGCCGCACCGTCAGGAATGATAGCGGATGGACGGCATTGGTTTGCGATCCGCGTGTTCTACGAGGACACCGATGCCGCGGGCATCGTCTATTACGCCAACTATTTGAAATTCGTCGAACGCGCCCGCACCGAGATGATGCGGCTGCAAGGCTTCGAGCATTCGCAGATCAGGGACGCCGAGCAGATCAACTGGACGGTGCGTCGCTGCACCATCGATTATCGCAAGCCCGCGCGGCTCGACGACCGGCTGTTGGTCGCAAGCCGCATCGTCGCCTTGGGCGGCGCCTCGCTCGACATCGAACAGATGGTCTATAGCGCCGATGGTAAATTATTGGTCTCCGCGCTGTTAAAACTGGCCTGTATGCGTGCAAACGGCCGGCCGGCACGATTGCCACAGGGGTTGCGCAAACGGCTGCAAACCGCGGAATCCGCCCCTTTAACGCCACAATCCGGCAGCAAAAGCTCTTGACCAAGCGGAGTAGAGAATGGACCCGACGACGCCTTCGACCATCAATGCCGTAACCCTGCCGGGCTCGACCGGACCGATCGATATGTCGATCGTGGGCATGTTCATGCACGCCGACATCATCGTCAAAGTGGTGGTGGTGGTGCTGCTGCTGGCCTCGTTCTGGTCGTGGGCCATCATCTTCGACAAATCGATCCGCCTGCGCAGCCTGCGCACCAAAGCCTCGCAATTCGAGGAGACTTTCTGGTCGGGCATCTCGCTGGAAGACCTCTACGACCGCATCGGCGCGCGTCCCGACGATCCGATGTCCTCGGTGTTCGCCGGCGCGATGCGGGAATGGCGCCGCACCGTATCCAAAGGTATCGCCCTGACCGGTGGCGCACGAGCGTCCCTGCAGCAGCGCATCGAGCAGGTCATGTCGGTCACGGTCGGCCGCGAGATGGACTCGCTGGAAAAGCGCATGACCTTCCTGGCCTCGGTCGGCTCG
>JBBSNV010000414.1:0-2752 GCA_038260375.1 Reyranellales bacterium | reverse complement strand
GCCGGCGCCGGTCATGTAGATGGCCTGGAAATCGTGGTGCCGCACCAGCCGCGCGTTGAGCGCATCGGCCACACCCGGCGCGGTGATAACGCCCGGCTCCTTCATCAATTGGCGCAGCTTGGCGGTCGGCTTCATCGCTTCATCCTTCACTGCAGCCAGTCGAACTGTTTGTGGTAGTCACGTTCGAAGGCGGCGATTTTCTCGCTATAGGTCAAGGTCAAGCCAATCTCATCGACGCCGGCCAGCAGCGCCTCGCGCCAGAAGGCATCGACCGTGAACGGGATTTCTTGATCGCCGTTGGGGCCATCGACGATCACCACATTGCGCTCGAGATCGACCGTCAAGAAGCTGCCTGGATTTTGTTTCAAACGCGCGGCGATCGCCTTGATCCTGTCATGCGGCAGCACCACCGGGAGGATGCCGTTCTTGAAACAATTGTTGTGGAAGATCTGGCCGAAGCTGGGCGCGATCACAGCGCGGAAATTGCTGTCGGCCAAGGCATAGACCGCGCCCTCACGGGAGGAGCCGCAGCCGAAATTCTCGCCGGTCACCAGGATGCGCGCGGCCTTATAGTCGGGCCGATTGAGCACGAAGTCGGCGCGCTGCGAGCCGTCCTCGTTGCGGCGCTGGTCGTGGAACAGGAATTGGCCGTAACCGCCCGAGCGCGGATATTTCAAGAAGCGCGCCGGGATGATCTGGTCGGTATCGACATTGTCCAGATCGTAGGGCGCGGCCACCGCCGTCAGCTTGCGGAATGCGTCCATCACTGGCCTCCCCCGCCATTGGGCAGCTTGCGCACATCGGTCAACTTGCCCGCGACCGCGGCGGCAGCTGCCATCGCCGGGCTGACCAAATGCGTGCGCGAACCTGCGCCCTGGCGGCCGATGAAGTTGCGGTTCGAGGTCGAGGCGCTGCGCTGACCTTTGGCTACGGTGTCGCCGTTCATGCCGACGCACATCGAGCAACCGGGCTCGCGCCACTCCGCCCCGGCGGCGCGGAAGATCGCGTCCAGGCCTTCGGCCTCGGCCTGCGCTTTGACCAGGCCCGAGCCTGGCACGATCACCGTGGGCACCTTGACCTTGGTCGATTTCAATATCTTGGCCGCGATGCGCAGATCTTCGATGCGACCATTGGTGCAAGAGCCGATGAACACGATGTCGATCGGAGTCTCGCTCAACCGCGCGCCCGGTTGCAGGCCCATGTAATCCAGCGCCGCCATGATGTGCTCGCGCTTGCCGGCGTCTTGCTCCTTAGCGGGATCGGGAATCGTGCCGGTGATCGGCAGCACGTCTTCGGGCGTGGTGCCCCAGGTGACCATCGGCGCGATAGTTGAGGCATCGAGCGACACTTCGCGGTCGAACATAGCGCCCTCGTCGCTCGGCAGGCTGCGCCAATAAGCCACCGCGCGCTCCCACTTCGCATCCTTGGGCGCGAACGGCCGACCATGCAGATAGTGATAGACCGTGTCGTCGGGCGCGATCAGCCCGGCCTTGGCCCCCGCCTCGATCGACATGTTGCACATTGTCAGGCGCTGCTCGACCGAGAAGCCGCGCACCGTCGAGCCGGCATATTCCACGACATAGCCCACCGCGCCGCCGGCGCCGATTCGGCCGATGATCGCCAGGATCACGTCCTTGGACGACACGCCCAGGCCCAACTGGCCGTCGACCGTGATGCGCATGCGCTTGGGCCGCTCCTGCCACAAGGTTTGCGTCGCCAGCACATGGGCGTTTTCGGACTGGCCGATGCCAAACGCGAACGCACCCAGCCCGCCATGAGTCGAGGTGTGGCTGTCGCTGCACACCATAAACAGGCCCGGCAAGGTGATACCCTGTTCCGGCCCGACGACATGGACGATGCCCTGGCGCTTATCGCCGCGCGGGAAGACGTGGATGCCGCTGCCTTCCATGTTGCGCGCGAACATATCGACCATGCGCGAGACTTCCGGCGCCTGCTGGGCATTGGCGCCGCGCGTGGCGACATAGTGATCGGGCGTGCCAAATGTCTGGCCCGGCCGCAGAATTGGCAACTGGCGCGCGCGCAGCATCTCGAAAGCGTGAAAGGTGCCGTCATGCACGATGTTGCGATCGACATAGAGCAGCGCCGGGCCATCGGGCTGCTGATGGATGACATGGCGCCGCCAGATCTTGTCGAACAGGGTTTCCGGCTTGTTTTGGGGGGCTTGCGCCATGCCGATCCGGTTCCTTGTGAGGTCGATTTTGGCTGGAAAAAGCTAGTGCAGGGCCATGGCCACAACAATTATATTATTGTAATTTAGTAATAAGGTTTATTAATGAAAAATATCACGATCAAGCAGTTGCGCGCCTTCATCGCCGTGTCGCGGGAAAAGAACTTCACCCGCGCCGCTAGCCAACTCGGCCTGTCGCAATCGGCCCTGACCATCGCGGTGCGCCAGCTCGAGCAGGAAATCGATCTCAAGCTGTTCGACCGCTCGACCCGCTCGGTGCAGCTCACCGTCCATGGCAGCGCCTTCCTGCCGACCGCCGAAGGCCTGCTCGACGAGCTGTCGCGCGCGCTGGAGGATTTGAGCGCCATCGCCGCGCGCCAGAAGGGCAATGTCGTGGTCGCCGCCACCGCCTCGTTCATGTGCTCGGTGCTGGCGCCGACCGTGGCGGCGCTGATCAAGGAGTACCCCGGCCTGCGCATCAAGCTGCTCAACACCCCGGAAAACCTGGCGCGCCGCGTGCTGGAAGAGGAAATCGATTTCGGTATCGCCAATATCTGGCAGCCG
>JBBSNV010000413.1:0-2755 GCA_038260375.1 Reyranellales bacterium | reverse complement strand
TGGTTGATGGCAGCAGCAGCGATGCTACTAACGACGATGGCAGTTCACGTAGCGCAAGCGGCCGATGCGCGCATTGGCGCCTTTGCCGGCAGCTATCAGGGCAGCGGCGTGGCCGACGGCCGCGACAGCGTCTATTTCACCATCACCGCGCGCGATCTCGACGTTTCGATCAAGGTCGAGGGCGGTGGCAATTTCACCGTCTCCTGGACCACCGTGATTCAAAACGGCGGGCCTTCGGCGCGCCCGCAGCGCAAAACCGAGAGCGTGTCGCTGGCGGTCGTCGACCCAAAAAGGCCCAACGTATTTCGCGCCGTCACGCCGGGCGACCCGATGGCCGGCCAGCCCTATTACTGGGCGCGCATCGCCGGCCAGACCCTGACGGTCTATGCGCTGACCGTGGCGCCCAGCGGCGTTTACGACCTGACCAGCTGGTCCCGCACCTTGACGCCCGCCGGCATGGATCTGGTGTTCCGCCGCCAGCGCGACGGCGAAGCCCTGCGCGTGGTCAAGGGCAAGCTGGGCAAAATCGGCCAGTAAACGTCGCGCTTACCGCTATACCGCCGGATAGACGCGTTTCTGTTCCAACAAACTTGCCATAATCGTATTCTGCACTCCGCTACGGTCGGTTGATCGCAACCGCCGCATCAATCGTCGAAGGGAAGTCGTCATGCGCTTGTTTGCCAGCCTGTTTGCCGCCGCGATGTTGTTCGCCGCCTCAGCTTGGGCCGCCGATCCATTGCCCAAGAGCTTCTACGGCGACTTCGCCGGCACCGGCCTGTCCGAAACGCGGCCCGACGGCAAGCCGACCAAAGTGCAACCGCGCGACTTCGACGTGAAGATCACCGAAAAGGGCGATGGCTTCACCCTCGGGTGGAAGACCACGGAATACACCATCAAGCCCGGCAATTCGAAGATCGAGAAGGAAAAGGCCTCTATCAACTTCCTGCCGGCCAGCCGGCCGGGCTTTTACAAAACCGATTTAGCGCCCGACGTGCTTAACGGCGAGCCGCTCTATTGGGCCTTGGTGCAGGGCGACACCTTACTGGTCTATCGCATTGTGTTGTACGGCTATGCCAAATTCGAGATCGCCGCCTGGACCCGCACCATGATGAAGGACGGCAAGATGAAGCTGGAATTCAACCGCTACGGCAACGGCACCACGCCGCGCACGGTCAAGGGCGTGCTCTCGCGCAAGCCTTAAGCCCAAGCCTTAAGCCGACGACACCCGCGGGCGGACAAAGCGCGCCGCAAGGAACGGCGCCAGCAGCTGGGTCAACGGCACCAGCGCGAACCAATAGCCGTCCCAGAACCGGTAATGCACCACGGCCAAGCGCCAGCTGTGGTTCAGCATGAAGTGGGCCAACGCCACATCGGCCAGCGCGGTCGATGTGGCCCACAACAATCCGACCGCCAACAGCGTCACGGCCGAGCGCTCGCGCGTGCGCCGGCAATAGATCCAGGCGCATAACGCAATGTAAGGTAGCGGCACCAAGGCTTCATACAGCTCGGCCATTTCCACGCCGCCGGCATTGGCGATCATGGTGTCGCCGATGGCGTTGTTGGCGACGATCAGCATCATCATCGACAGCCACAGCAGAAGCGCCGCGATCAGATTCATGACGACAGCTCTGCCGCGCGCCGGCGCATCTCCGCCAAACACGCAGCGCGATTGGCCGAGAAATCGCCGTCGATCCACCACGCTTCGACTGCGCGCAGCAAGGCGCCGATCTGCGGGCCGGGCGCCACGCCCAGCGCCACCACATCGGCGCCGCTCAAGGGAAAATTCGGCGCCGGCCAGTCGCGTGCCAATTGCAGCGCCACGCCGTAATTACTGGCTGCCGCGTTGGATGGCGCAGCTTTAGCCCAAGCGAGCAACACGCGATCGGCATACAGCGTGTCGCCCAGGCGATACAGCCATTGGCGGCGTTGTTGCAGCGTGGCTTGCGCCTGGATCGTCGGCTCGGCCACGACCATGGCCTGCAACCGTTCGCTCACCGCATTGCTGAGGCGCCAGCGTTCGGCCAGGGCCGCAACATCGCTATCCGGCCGCAACAATGCCGCCAGGCGCCGCCACGGATCGGCCTCGCCGCGTTCGCGCTCCAACGCCACTAGCGCGGTCAAAGTGTCGAGCGCGCCCAACTCCGGCAGCCAATGCGCCAGGATTTTATTGTCGGCCATCAGGCGCAAGGTCGGCACCGGATCGGTCGCTTCGAGCAGGCGGCGCATTTCCTTTTGCACCCGCTCGCCCGACAGCTTGCTCATGCTGGGCGCGGCCGCGACGCAGGCGGCAAAGCTTTCCTGGTGCAAAGGCTCCTTGCCGTACCAGGCCTGGAAGCGGAAGAAACGCAGGATGCGCAGCACGTCTTCCTTGATGCGCTCGGCCGACATGCCGACGAAGCGGATGCGGCCGGCGGCCAAATCGGCGCGGCCATCGAAGAAATCGTAAAGCGCGCCATCGGCATCGGCGAACATGGCGTTGACGGTGAAGTCGCGCCGCTGGGCGTCTTCCAGCCAATCGTCGGTGAATTCGACCCGCGCCTTGCGGCCGAAGGTTTCCGCATCGCGCCGCAGGCTGGTGATCTCGAAATGCTTACCGTTACTCACCGCGGTGATGGTGCCGTGCTCGATGCCGGTCGGGATGGCGCGAATCCCGGCACCGATCAGCAGGCGCAACGTATCCTCGGGCTTGCAAGCCACCGCCAGATCGATGTCGTCGATTGCCACTCCTAGCAGCGCGTTGCGCACCGAGCCGCCG
>JBBSNV010000412.1:0-2757 GCA_038260375.1 Reyranellales bacterium | reverse complement strand
CTTGGTGGTCGATTTGATGTGCCATTCGATCAGCGGCGCGCCGATCGCCTTGGCGACTTCATGCGCCAGGATGGTCTTGCCGGTGCCCGGCTCACCCTTGATCAGCAGCGGGCGCTGCAATGCGATCGCGGCATTGACCGCCACCCGCAGATCTTCGCCGGCGATGTACTTCTCGGTACCCGTAAACTTGGTCGACATGCGTTCCTTTCGCCCTCTTGGGGCCTTCCCCACAGCAAAAATCGAATCTTAAATCCACACTAGGGGCTGGCAGGAGGTCGATCAAGGCAGTGAATTGCGCAGAAATCCGCAGGGCGGAAGCGCCCCTCGGCACCGGATAGCAGCCAGTTTCACGGCTTCGTGACTGAATACCCAGCCGGCTTTTGGTGTTCTTAAGCCGTTGCCGTGTAATAGGGTTTTAGCGATCCGGAGCGGGCCGGAGCGACAAAGAAAGCAGGAGGTTTGATGTTTGGTAAATTGGCAAAGGGAGTGATCGCGGCGGCTCTGGCCGTGGCGTTGGTCGGCGGCATGGTAGCGGTGGTCCAGGCGCAGGCCGACGTGATCAAGGCGCGCCAGGACAATCGCAAGGCGTTGAGCAGCACCGGGCGTGAAGTCCGCCGCTTGATCGATGCGAACGGCGACTTGGCGGAGATCGCCACCCAGGCAACCAAGATCGCCGAATTGGACAAGGCGTTTGGCGGATTGGTCCCGCCCGGCTCCGACAAGGGCGACACCTTGGCGGCGCCGGCGATTTGGAACGACCGCGCCGGCTTCGACGCGATCAACCAGCAATCGGTCGATGCGGCCGTGAAGCTCGCTGCCTTGGCCAAGTCGGGCGATCGCGCCGGGCTGATGGATCAATATCGCGCGCTGGGCAAGGCCTGTGGCGATTGCCATCGCGGCTACACGACAAAGGATCCATTCAAGAAATAGACCGTCCGGTCGGGATGGGAACGCCGCGCCGCAGGGTGCGGCGTTTCGTTTTTAGCGCGCGGGCTCTAAGCGAATTTAACCAAAGCAACTACGCCCAAGGCGCAAACCGCCAAAATGGCGAACGCGAAAATCGGGCTGACCATTCTCGGCTCGCTGCCCGGTGCCAGCTTAAGTTCCTTGCGGCCGGTGAACATGGCGCCGATCAGATTGTCGCGCTTGAAGATCAAATACGAGATCACCGCGACGACATGGGCGGCGATCAGCAGCAGCAGGATATTGACGACGGTTTCGTGGATATTGCTCAGCGCCTTGCTGGTGCTTTGCGATACCCATAGCGATAGCGGCCCGGCATGGAGTTCGCGGTCTTCGGAAAACAAGCCCGTCACCGTCTGAACCAGCAACAACACGAGCAGCAGCGCTACCATCCAGCCGCCGAGCGGATTGTGGCCGACATCGCTGGTCTTGCCCGGCCGCAGCAACTCCCTCACGTGATGTAGGCTCGCACGCGGGCCTTTGAGGAAATCTGCGAAGCGGGCGGTACGGCTACCGACCAAGCCCCAGACGATGCGGAACAGCACCAAGGTCAAAATCGCGTAGCCCGACCAGAAATGAAACCGCATCCATTCGCCACCCTGCTCGCCGCTCCACCAGGAAAAGGCGAACAGGATCACCAGCAGCCAATGGAACAGCCGGGTCGGCACGTCCCAAACCCGAACCCAGCGCAGTTTCGATTGCGTGTCGCTCATAGCCGGTAGTTTGCTCAAGACCAGGCGGCGAGGCAATCGCCCGCTTAAGGAAAGCGCCGCCGCGCCACCGAAAAGGCGTTGTTTTTGCCGCGTGGCAGGAGGATAGAGCGCGGTTATGATAGCGCCATGCAGTCCGCTCCGCGCCCCGTCACTCAGCCCCAGGCGCGTCCGATTTTCCGCATGATCCTTCGTCTGGTCTTGGGGTTGGCGCTGGGCCTAGCGTTGGCACTGGCCTGGCTGTTGCCGATAGGGCCGGTGCAAGCCCAGGATGCCGGCGTGCGGGCCGCCGCCGAACGCGGCGATGCCGAAGCCCAATTGCAAATGGGACTGTTCTATCTGGAAGCCGGCAAGCGCAATCCGATCCAGGCTGCGAACTGGTTTGATCGCGCTTCGCGTCAGGGCAACGCCGAGGCGATGAACCAGCTCGGCTATTTGTTCAGCGCCGGCGACGGGGTGAACCGCGACGATCGCCGCGCGGCGGTGCTGTTCGAACAGGCCGCCAATTTGAAACTGCCCAGGGCGCAATACAATATCGGCGTGGCTTACGCTACCGGCCGCGGCGCGGCGCGCGACGACAAGCGTGCGGCCTATTGGTATGGCGAAGCGGCCAAAGCCGGCGATGCGTTGGCGCAATATGCGCTGGCGCGGCTGTACGAGACCGACCGGCTGGGCAAGCCCGACCTGACCGAAGCGGTGCGGCTGTACAAGCTGGCGGCCGATCAGAACAACGCGCTGGCGCAATATCGCTATGCGCTGGCTTTCGGCAACGGCAAGGGCGTCACCGCCGACAAACAGAAAGCCGTCGAGTGGATGACGCGCGCCGCGCAATCCGGCCTGGACGAAGCGCAGCTGGCGCTGGGCGACATGCTGGTAGGCGGATTTGCCGACAAGCCCGACCTAAAAGAAGGCGTAGCGTGGTACGGCAAAGCGGCACAGCAAGGCAATCCGCGCGGGCAACTGAAATTCGGTACCGCATTTTTCACCGGCGCCGGCGTCGAGCGTGATCTGCCGATGGCATTCGGCTGGCTGCACCGCGCGGCCGCGCAAGGCCAGGCGGACGCCAGGTACCTCATCGGCGTGT
>JBBSNV010000411.1:0-2759 GCA_038260375.1 Reyranellales bacterium | reverse complement strand
GACGATCCGGCGCTGGCCGCGGCATTGAAGTCGGATTGCGTCTATATCGGCGCCTTGGGCAGCCGCAAGACGCATGAGAAGCGTCTGGCGCGGCTCACCGAGCTGGGCTTCGGGCCGGACGACTTCGCCCGTATCCATGGACCGGTGGGCCTGTCGATTGGCGCGTTATCGCCTGCCGAGATCGCGATTTCGATCCTGGCGCAGATCACCCAGGTACGGCGCCAGGATTTCAACCGCGACGGCACGCGGCTCGATCCCGGCTTGGGCGCAGGCAAGGCTGCATGATTTTCGGCGTCACGCCGGTCGATCAAGCGGAGGGCGCTATTCTGGCCCATAGCCATCGTTTGCCCGGCCGCAACATGGCCAAGGGCAGGCGGCTGTCGTCCGACGACGTGGCGCTGCTGCGCCAGGCTGGCGTTGCATCGGTGATTGCAGCACGCTTGGAAGCGGGTGACGTCCATGAAGACGAAGCCGCGCGTAGTGTCGCCGCCGCTTTGTGCGGGCCGGGCCTGAGCGCTGCGGCGCCATTCACCGGCCGCGTCAATCTGGTGGCCGAACAGGCCGGCGTGGTGCTGGTCGATGCCGAGCGCATCGATCGCATCAACCGCGTGCACGAAGCAATCACCGTGGCCACCCTGGCGCGCTACGCCGCCGCCGAGCCGCGCCAGATGGTGGCGACCATCAAGATCATTCCTTTTGCTGCACCCAAGCAGGCCGTGGACGAGTGCATCGCCATCGCCGGCAACCGGCCTGCGCTACATCTGGCGCCGTTTGCGCCCAAGCGCTTCGGACTGATCCAAACCTCCGTCGCCACCACAAAGATGTCGATGCTCGACAAAACCCGCGAGGTCACGCGTGGCCGGGTCACGGGCATGGGCGGCAGCTTGATCGGCGAACGCCGCTCGGCGCATCGCGAGGCGGATCTGGCGGCCGAGATCGAAGCCTTCAAGCGCGAAGGTTGCGACATCCTGCTGATCGCCGGCGCTTCGGCCATCGTCGATCGTCGCGATGTTATTCCTGCCGCGATCGAACGTGCCGGCGGCGCCATCGATCATTTCGGCATGCCGGTCGACCCCGGCAATCTGATGCTGCTGGGCCATATCGGCGGCATCCAGGTGATCGGCCTGCCGGGCTGCGCTCGCTCGCCCAAATTCAATGGTTTCGACCAGGTGCTGCAGCGCATGGCGGCCGATTTGCCGATCGGCCGCGACGAGGTTACGCAAATGGGCGTGGGCGGGCTGCTGGCCGAAATCGTGTCGCGGCCGCAGCCGCGCGACGAGAAGCTGCCTATCGAAGCGCCCAAGGCGCCGCGTGTCACCGCCATCGTGCTCGCGGCCGGCCGCTCGACCCGCATGGGCGCCAACAATAAGTTGCTGGCCGATGTCGAAGGCCAGCCGATGCTGGCGCGCAGCCTGAAGGCCGTGGCGGGCTCGAAAGTCGACGACATCGTCGTGGTGCTGGGCCATGAAGCCAACCAAGTGCGCCGCGTGGCGGAGCAAGCTGTGCCAGGCAACCGGTTGCGCTTCGTCGTCAATCCCGATTACGCGCAAGGCCTCAGCACCTCGCTGAAAGCCGGCTTGCGCGTCACGGCGCAGAATGCCGATGCGGTACTGGTGGTGCTAGGCGACATGCCGGGCATCGCGCCAACTGAAATCGACAAGCTGATCGCGGCTTTCAATCCGGTCGAGCAGCGCGCCATCGTGGTGCCCACGTATAAGGGAAAACGCGGCAATCCCATCCTGTGGGCGCGGCGTTTCATTCCCGACATGATGACGGCGGCGGGCGATGTCGGTGCGCGGCACCTGATCGGCGAGAATGCCGAGCTGGTATGTGAGGTCGAAATGCCGGGTGAGGGCGTGTTGATCGACCTCGACACGCCGGAAGCCTTGGCCGGCTACGTCGGCAGCCGCAAATGAGGTTCGACGCGCATGTAATTCGCTCGCAATTTCCCATTCTGTCGCGCGATTGGAATGGCGTGGCGCTGCATTATCTCGACAACGCCGCCACGGCGCAGACCCCACAAGCCGTGATCGATGCCGTGGCGCGGCACGAGCGCGAGAACCGCGCCAATGTGCTGCGTGGCGTCCATCGCCTGGCCGAAGCCGCGACCGAAGCTTATGAGGCGGCGCGCGCCAAGGTCGCCGCTTTTCTCGGCGTCGTGCCCGATGAGGTGATCTTCACCGGCGGCTGCACTGCCGCGATCAATCTGGTGGCCTATTCATACGGCAGCCTGTTGCAAGCGGGCGACGAGATGGTGCTATCGGAGATCGAACACCATTCCAACATCGTGCCGTGGCAGATGCTGGCCGAGCGGCGCGGCTTGACGATCAAAGTGCTGCCCTCGACCGACGACGGGCGCATCGATGTGGCTGCCTTGCCGCGCATCGTCGGTAATAAGACCAAGCTGATCGCGTTGGCGCATGCTTCCAACGTCACCGGGGCGGTGGTCGATGTGGCGGTGGTGGTTGCTGCGGCCAAAGCCGCCGGCGCCAAAGTACTGCTCGATGGCGCGCAGCGCGCGCCGCGCGGCCCCATTGATTTGCCGGCGCTGGGCGTGGATTTCTACGTCTTCGCCGGTCACAAAGCCTATGGTCCCAACGGCATCGGCGTGTTGTGGGGCAAGCGCGAGTTGCTCGATGCCATGCCGCCGTTCATGGGCGGCGGGTCGATGATCGGCCAAGTGAGCTTTGCCGGCACCACCTATGCCGAGGTGCCGCGCCGCTTTGAGGCTGGCACGCCGCCGATCGCGCAAGCGGTGG
>JBBSNV010000410.1:0-2761 GCA_038260375.1 Reyranellales bacterium | reverse complement strand
GCATCTACACGACCAGCGATTTCGCCTCGCTTGCTCTTGAGGGCCATTACGGCATTAGGGCGTTCCATGGTATCCATACGTTGAGGGCCGCAGACTTTACGCAGCGAGTTCAGCGTCAGCAGTTTGGACGGTTTTCTGCCAGTTCCAGGGCAGCAATTCGTGGAGGCGTGATTGGGGGATGTCGTTGATCCGGGCGAGGGTATCGGCGAGCCATGCTTGCGGGTCTATGTCGCACAGTTTTGCGGTGCCGATGAGGGTGTACATGAAGGCGGCGCGCTGGCCGCCGCGATCGGAGCCCGCGAACAGCCATGATTTACGGCCGAGGGCAATTCCCCTCAGTGCGCGTTCGGCGGCGTTGTTGCTGAGGCAGATGCGCCCATCGTCAAGGAAAGCGGTGAACGCGCTCCAGTCCTTGAGCATATAATCCATGGCTTTGGCGACGGGATCGTGGCGCGAGAGTTTAGCGCGGCTGTCACGCATCCAGGTCTCGAGTTCGGCGACGATCGGCGCGGTGAGCTGCTGGCGCAGGTCGCGGCGCGCGTCTGCCGGTTTGCCGTTCAAGTCGCGCTCAATCTCGAACACGTGGTCGATGCGCTGCACGGCTTCCAAGGCCATTGGCGAGATGTTGGCCGCGCCTTTGCGGCGCTTGGCATTGGCGGCGATGTCGGCGAGTTCGAAGAAATATCGCCGTGCATGAGCCCAGCAGAGCGCACGTTTGAGCGGCGCTGGCACGCGATCCGGTTTGAGCAGCGCGTTGTAGCCCGCATAAGCGTCGGCTTGGATAATCCCGGTGTACCTGGCCAAGTGGGCTTGCGGATGTTCGCCGCGCCGGTCGCGTGAGTAATAGAACAGCGCCACTGGCGGCGCGTGCCCGCCGAATGGTCGGTCATCGCGGACATATGTCCAGATGCGCCCGGTATCGGTCTTGTATTTTGCCATCACCGGCACGGTGGTGTCGTCGGCGTGCAATCGTTCCGCCGCCAGCGCATGGGCTTCGATCAGCAGGTAGAGCGGCTGCAAAGTGCGCATTGCGGCTGACATTTGGTCGATGATGGTGGTCAGGCTGAGATCGACGCCTTCGCGGGCATAGCGATCCCGCTGGCGGTTGGTTGGCTGATGCACGCCGAACTTCTCGAACAACAGCATGGCGAGCAGGCTCGGCCCGAAGAAGCCGCGCGCCGTCACATGGAACGGCGCTGGCGGTTGGGTGATGGCCTCACACGCACGGCACGAAAAGCGCTCGCGCACCGTCTGGATGACCTTCCACTGGCGCGGGATCACTTCCAGCGTCTCGGTGATGTCCTCGCCCAGCTTAGAAAGATCATCGCCACCGCAGCACGGGCAGGCCTGGGGTGCAGCTATCACCACGCGCTCGCGCGGCAGATGTTCGGGCAGTTCGCGGCGCGCGCGCCCACGGGTGAAGGCTTTGACGGTAGTGGTCTTGGCGGCGGCTGCGGCGGCAAGCGCCTCGGCCTCATTGGCATTGGCTTCGAGATCTTCGAACGCCAGCTCCATCTGGTCGATGAGCCTTGCGCTGCGTTCGGACGTGGTGCCGAACTGCGCACGCTTCAGCTTCTCGATCTGCAGCTCAAGCAGGGCGTTGCGGGCGAGGAGATCGGCGTTGATCGCCTTCACATTGGCGGCTTCGGCGGCGGCAATCTCGGCCTTCTCAGCGCGTGCTTCGGCCGCGACAAGCTGCTCGCGAAGCGCCAGGAAATCCGTTGCCAAGACCAGTTCCATGGTCACCACCACTAGCAGAAAACAGCCATGAACCCAAGCATTTATGCCTGTAAAACGGCGGATTTACGCCATTATCCCGCTTGTCCGGGTGCCCATGTCTTCTGCGGATTACGCCAGTCAATCGCCTCGAGCAAACACGCCAGCTGCGACGCCGAAATCGCAATCACCCCGTCCACCGCCGAGGGCCAGATGAACCGCCCGCGCTCCAGACGCTTGGCATAAAGCGACATGCCCACGCCATCATGCCACAGGATTTTGCACAGATCGCCCCTGCGCCCGCGAAAGATGAACAGGTCGCCGCCATACGGCTTATGCTTCAAGCCATGCTCCACCTGCCGTGCCAAAGACGCCATGCCCTTGCGCATGTCGGTCTTGCCCATCGCAATCCAAACCCGCGCGCTGCTCGGAACAGGGATCATCGCTTCAGCGCCGCCAGTGTGGCGGCAACCAACTTCGGCGACGCCGCTCCCATGATCTCCACCCGCGCCCAAATTGCGTGCGGGGGGCCAGCTTCAACCACTATCACCGGAATGCCGCAGAGTGCGGCGGTCGCGCGCGCCACGGGCGCAACACCGAGCACCGATGGCAATGGAACATCCTCGCCGACAACCACCGATGCAAAATCGAGGTGCGCGTCTGCCTGATCCCGCGCCGCGTATAGCCCTCGCCACCGATAAAGCTGACTCGCCGCAACGTCGAACCGCCGCGCCACATCCGAAACAATCGCATCTTCGGCAAACGCCGCCCCAACCATCGCCCGCTTCTCAGCCTCCGACCAACGCCGCTGCCGCTGCGCCCCCGAAAATACCGTCACCTGCCCCATCACACCGCCGCCTGCACCAGTGCAAGCCTCAGTGCTTGCACTGGTGCTGCTCTACTGAAATGGCCGAAATCCGTCAGGCGGTGCTCAGCGTGAGCCTACGATAGAACAGGCATGCGACGATTTCCCTTTCGCCCCCGTGTGTGTGCTCTGACCAGGTCGCGATCTTCTCGCAGCTTATGGCCCCATCACTGCTGACAG
>JBBSNV010000409.1:0-2770 GCA_038260375.1 Reyranellales bacterium | reverse complement strand
TGCGCGGTGTTGTTTTCGTGCCAGGCCTGCAGGCTGGTGAAATCGAGTTGCTCGTCGGGCACCGGCCTGGCATTGGCCGGGCCTTGCAGGATGGCGCGGAACATCGCAGCCGGATTGCGGGTCGCCCGCACGATCCATTGCGGCGGGCTGGCGGACGGCTCCCAATCGGGCAGGATCGAGGTGGCGATGCAATTGACTGTGTCGATATCGCCGTTGAGCTGGTCGGTGGCCTTGATGCGCAGCGCGATCAGGGCCAGCGGCGCATCGTTGCGCAACGGCGCTTCGTTGCGCTGGCCGCGCAGCGCGATCCAGTGCAGTTCCTCGATCAGGGTGGTTTTTTCTTCGGTGCCCTTGTCCTTGCGGGCGCGCACCTCGTATTGGCCGCGCGTTACCAGCTGGCGAAAGGTCAGGCGGAAGGCCTGGACCTGTTCGCGGGTTTCGCTCTTGGCCGCGGCGCCGGCGAAGCCCAGCCAGGTCGTGTCGCCGGCCAGGCGATACTCGATCGACCAATAGACGGTATGCGGCTTTTTCTTGCCCGAATTCATCTGGAACAGCCCGGCCGGCAGCAACAGATCGACGCTGAGTTCGTCGACATCGGGCGCGGTGGTCAGCTGCGACCACTCGCCCGGGCCGTTGTCGCTGGCGGTGCCGGCGCCGGCCGACAGCCGCACGTCGATGCGCTGTTCGAACACCTCGTTGGGAAACAGGGTGATCGGATCGTCGTCGGGCCAGCCCTCGCGCACCTCCATTTCGACGCCGTCGAATTGGCCGATCGCGGTTTCGCCGATCTTGATGTCTTCGATCGACAGCGGTCCATAGCCCAGCGCGAACACGGCGCGCAGATATTGGTCGTCGCCGACGATCTCGGTATAGGTCAGCACCGCCTTGTCGGGCGACAGGCGATGGCGGCCCAGCACCAGGGCGACCGATTCCCACGGCCGCGCCTGGTTGCGCGCCCCGGCAATGGCGTTGAGCGGCTTGCCGCCCTTGTCGTTGTCGAGCTGCGGCTGGCGCACCGGGAACAGCGCGTTGAGCAGAAAATTGATGGCGAAGCTGAGGGCCGCGCCCAGCAGGGAGGTGCCCAAGGCGCCCAGGCCCAAGGCGGTGCCGATGCCGGGCAAGGCCACCGACAGGCCGATCACCAGGGCCAGGCTGAGAATGCTCTTGAACAAGCCACCGCCGCCGCCGCCTTGCGGCACGGCGCGAAAGCTCACCACGATGCCGGGCTTGGGCCGCACACGATGCCACAAGGAAGGCGCGATCACGTCGCCCCCGGGACCACCGAGACCCGAACCATCGAGGCGATCGTCGCCCAGCACCACGCGCAACCGCCCGACGGCAACGCGGCGGCCACCGGCCAGTTCATAGGCGACGATGGCGTCTTCCAACAATTCCGAAATCGTCAGCCCGGCCGGCAAGGCCAGGTCGATGCGGTCGGTCGAAAACAAATGCGGCAGCCCCACCACCCGCACCGTGGCCGAGGCATCGAGCAGCTCGCCTTCTATTGCCCGCGGTGCGATGGGTTGGCCGCCTTGAATCAATAGGCCGGCATCGCGCGGCGGATAACAATCCGTCGGATGAGGGTGTTCGTGATCGAGCATCCTACCCCGTCTCCAACCTATAAAAGCCCGCGATGCGCATGCACCATTTCAACGAATCGATGCGCTCGATTACGCTCACTCCACTGGGGGCCGCGCCCTCTTCAGCGTGCAAGACAAATCGCGCATCGACCATGATGCCGATATGGCTGGCGACGCCGCCCAGATTACGCAGCACGCCGTCGAAGGATTTAACTTGGTCGCGCATTTTGACTTCGCGCCAACCTTGCATCCGCGCATCGATCAGCCCGGCCAGGCCGGCGCGATCGGTGGCGCTGTCGTAGAGCGCGCCCCAATCCGGCAGCTCGATCGCCAACTGCTCGGCATAGACCAACCGCAGCAAGCCCCAGCAATCGATGCCGTTGCGATCGCGCCCGCCGACCGCGAAGGCAATGCCGACGTAAGAGTCGGGGAAGGCTTTGTGATCCGCCCGCATCGCGCCGCCCACCAACCCGCGAATGCGGGCGTAAAAGTTTCTAAATCTGATCGAACAGCGCCGGGAATTTGCCTGGTGTGTAGAGCATCGACGGCACCGGCTCCTGCGCCAGATTGTCGAAGGTCATGTCGATCTCGACCGTTTGCGCGTTGGTGGTGCCGCTGACGACGAAGAAAATCGGAAAGGCGATCTCGACCTGGTCGGGGGTGGCGGCCAGCACCAGCTCGATCTTGGCGGTCGGCGGCGGCGATACCACCGAGCGGATCAAGGCCAGGGTTTCCTGGCCGATATTGTCCATCGAAATCTTGGCTTGGGGCGCGCCTTCCTGCTCGTCGGGCAAGGTCACCTTGATCGGCAGGTAGTAGAAGCGATCGCCGCGGCTGTCGATGCCGTAGCTCAGCGGGTCTTCGCCGAACCTTGTGGTGGCGTCGCTGCAAAAGCGCAGCGGTGTATCCAACTCGGGATGCTCGATCGTGACCAGCACCACCAGAACGTCGTCGGTCTCCTGCGCGAACGCCGCCGCGCGGAACCGGTCGGAAGTCTGGCGCATTAGTCTCTTCCCTTACGCCGCGCTGTTGGGTTGGTGGGCGGCAATAGCGCGGCGGAAAACTACGGCAAAATCTCTAAATTCAGCGCCACCAGGAATTTATCGGCGCCCAACGGCTGGGCGCTGTAATTCTCTTCGGCGAAGCGCCACAGCACGGTGGTGGCGGCGTGGCGCGGGTGGCGCCAGTGG
>JBBSNV010000408.1:0-2770 GCA_038260375.1 Reyranellales bacterium | reverse complement strand
AGCGCGGCAAGGCCGATGCCGCCGCCCAGAGCGCAAAGCGGGCGCTGGAATTGGCGCCGGATTCCACGCCGGCGCGTTTGCTGCTGGGCAATGCCTTGCACGCAGCAGGCGATTTCGCCGGCGCCGAACGCGAATGGCGCCTCATTCTCGCCGCCGCGCCCGACGACGTACCGACGCAATACAATTTGGCGCAGCTTCTGCTCAAGAGCGGCCGCAATGCGGAAGCCGCGACCTTGTTGGAAAAAGCGGTCGCCAAAGCGCCGACCCATGCCGGGGCGCTGGCCCTGCTGGGACAAAGCAAGGTCGCGGAAAATCCCTCGCTGGCAGCCGGGCTGTTGCAACGCGCGGTCGAATTGGGCCACCGCTCGGTGCAAACTTATGTGGCGCTGGGCGACGCCTTGCTGGAAAGCAAAAACCGCTTCAAGGCACGCGAAGCTTTCGACGAGGCCCTGCGGCTGGACCCGCGCAATATCCCGGCGCTAACCGGTCTGGCGCATATCCTGATGATCCTCGAACAATCGGAACGCGCCTTGGAATTGCTGCGCCGCGCCGCCAGCATCGAGCCCGGCAATGAAGCGGTAAAGGCCGCTTTGCTGGATGCCTTGGATTTGCTGTGGCGTCTGGACGAGGCGGTTGTCGTTGCCAGCGGTCAAGCCTTGCAGGACACGGATTTCGGCTCGTGGTTGTGCCGTTACGCCAATATGAGCGCGTCGTTTTCCGCCGAACGTATTTTCGACGCTCATCGCCATTGGGGTCAGCGATTCGCCGATCCGTTGCTGGTGAACCAGCCGTCTTTTGCCAACGACCGCCAGCCGCAACGACCGTTGCGCGTTGGATATGTGTCGGGCGATCTACGGCGCCATTCCGTCGCCGCTTTTTTGCAGCCGCTGCTGCAGCATCACGATCGCGACGCCGTCGGCATTTATCTCTACAGCAACAACAAGCGGACCAAAGATGGCGTCACCGAGCAGCTGCGCGGCTCGGCGCAAGAATGGCGCGATATCGAGAAGCTCGACGACGATGCGGTGCTGGCGACGATCCGAGCCGACGCGATCGACGTTTTGGTCGACCTATCCGGTCATACCGGTGGGCACCGTTTGCCCGTGTTTGCGCGCCGCGCCGCGCCGGTGCAAATGACCTATCTGGGCTATATCGACACCACCGGCATCCAGGCCATGGATTATCGCATCACCGATGCGCTGGCCGATCCCGTCGGCGTTACCGAGCCCTTCCACACCGAAAACCTGCTGCGGCTGGCCGGCGGATATCTTTGCTATCAGCCGCTGCCGGTGCCGATCGAGCCGGCGCCGCCGCCTTCCATCGAACGGGGCTTCGTCACCTTCGGTTCGGCCAACAGCATTGCCAAGGTTACGCACGAAGTGCTGGCATTGTGGGCACGAATCATGCAGGCGGTGCCCGGATCTCGCTTGCTGCTCAAAGACTCTCGATTGGATATGAGCGTGGTACGCCAACAGGTCGCGGCTTACCTGGGGTCGCAAGGCATTGCCGCCGACCGGCTGGATTTACGCGTCAGAACCGCGACCGACCTGGCCCATCTGCAGACCTACAACGACATCGATATTGCGCTGGACCCGTTCCCCTATAACGGCGTCACCACCACCTGCGAAGCGCTGTGGATGGGCGTGCCGGTGATCGCCTTGGCCGGATCGCGCTCGGCGTCGCGCCAGGGCGTCGACATCCTGACCCGCGTCGGGGCCGGCGAATTGATCGCCGCCGATCGGGACGAGTATGTCGCCATCGCCACCGCCTTGGCGCAAAACCCGTCCCGGCTGGCCGAATGGCGTTCGTCGCTGCGGCGGCGCTTGCTGGAATCGCCGTTATGCGACGGCGCGCGCCTGGCGCGGGAAATCGAGGCAGCCTATCGGCTGGCCTGGCAGCGCTGGTGCCACGAAGACTCCAGCGGTTAGCGATCCAAATCGCCCGGCGGTCGCAGCCGCACGCCATGCCGAAGGCTCGACCATCGGCACAAAAAGAAAGAGCGGGCCGAAGCCCGCTCTTCCCCAATCTCCCCCTGAGCCTTCGATTAGAAGACGAGGGCGGTCCCGAAGAACACCTGCCAGGCGCTGACCCGCTCGTCGGAGCGCTGACCATGGCCCTGGTTCCAGTTCAAGCCGCCGACCAAGGTGATGCCAGGTCCCAGCTTGTAGTTGACGCCCGCTTCGTAATAGTCGTAGCGGTCTTTGCCCGCTGCGCCAGAAGCAATAAGGTTCGCAATCGAGGATGCATTCTCGTCACGAACGAAGCGACGCCAGCCGGCGCCGAGCTGCCACGGACCAGTCGTGTAGGTAAACGCGGCCGAGTAGATCCGAGTCGCATTGCCGCTGACGACGCCGTTGTTGTCCCGGCCCCAATAGCCGCCGACGCTGAAGCCTTGATAGGTCAGCTGCGCGCCAGTCAACCAATGCCACCAACGACGGTTCACGTCTTTGCTGGAAGCACTGAGATTGTTCGACGGCGAGGCAGTCATGAAACCGCCATACACGGCTAAATCGAGCGAGTTGAACTTCGCCAGATAGTTGATGCCGGCATCGATTGCGTTCTTGTACTGACCTTGAACGTTCTTGTTGCACACGCCGTACTGGCCGCCATAGCCGCCAGTGGCGCCGCAAGCATTGCCGTTCAGGCCCGGCTGGAATACCGGCGTGTAAGAAACGCCGATCTGAATGCCAGCGAAACGCGGAGTGTAGTAGATGACCTTGTTGGCATCGCCGAGATTGCGGTCGCCCTGGATTGCAGTGCTGAACGCGTT
>JBBSNV010000407.1:0-2772 GCA_038260375.1 Reyranellales bacterium | reverse complement strand
GCATTGACCAGCTTGAAGGTGTGGACGCCAAAGCCTTCCATCATCCGCAACGAACGCGGCAGGGTGCGATCGGACATCGCCCACATCAGCATGTGCGTCGATTCGGGCATCAGCGATGCCCAGTCCCAGAAGGTGTCGTGCGCCGAGGCCGCTTGCGGGAAGCCGCGATCGGCTTCCATCTTCACCGAATGGATCAGGTCGGGGAACTTGATGGCGTCCTGGATGAAGAACACCGGGATGTTGTTGCCGACCAAGTCGAAATTGCCTTCCTCGGTGTAGAACTTGACGGCAAAGCCGCGCACGTCGCGCGGCAGATCGCCTGAGCCCGCACCGCCGGCCACGGTAGAGATGCGCACGAACACGTCGGTCTTCTTTTTCGGGTCTTGCAGGAAGCCGGCCTTGGTCAGCCGCGCCATCGATTTGGTTGGCTGGAAATAGCCATGCGCCCCCGAACCGCGGGCATGGACGATGCGCTCGGGGATGCGCTCGTGGTCGAAATGCGTGATCTTCTCGCGCAGGATGAAGTCTTCCAGCAAGGTCGGACCGCGCACGCCGCTCTTGAGCGAATTCTGGTTGTCCGAGATCGCGGTACCCTGGTTGGTGGTCAGCATGGGCGAGCGGCCGGAAGCGGTCTGGTGGGTCTCGCCGCCACCGCCGGCGGAGCCGGCACCAGGAATACGACCGGCGGTCATGCCCGATTTGGCGCCGGCTTTGGCGCGGGATTTAGGGGCGGCGGATTTCTTGTCGGACGCAGCGGGCTTTTTCGACATTGATTGACCTTTAGCTGGAGGAAATGACGGCACGCTGCACCGATCGGCATGCGCGTTCCGGTTACAATGCCAACGGCGCATCGCTAGGGGCGTTCCCCGTACGGGGGTTTACCGCTTACAATGGCGCCAACAGGAAAACGGGAGACGACGATGCGCGTGCAGTTCGAGAATCTGACAGTCGAGAAGCAGGGCAAGCTGGCCCGTGTCACTTTCCATCGCGAGGCGCGGCTCAACGCCTTCGCCTATCCCGGTGTGCGCGATCTCGATGCCGCCGCCCGCCTGATCTTCGACGATCCCGATTTGCGCGTGGTGGCGCTGGTCGGGCGCGGCCGGGCCTTCTCCACCGGCATCGATTTAAAGGAGCTGGCCGCGGGCCAGATCGACGACCGCTATTTCCATGTCTGGGACCAGGCGATCCGCCAGTTCGAAACCATGGACAAGTTGGTGATCTGCCTGATGCATGGCTTTGCTTACGGCGGCGGCTTGCAGCTGGGCCTGGCCTGCGACCTGCGCATCGGCACGCCCAAAGCCAAATACGCATTGCCCGCCGTTAAGGAGGGGTTGATCCCCGGCCTCGGCACCCACCGTTTGGGCCGCTATATCGGGCTGGGCCGGGCCAAGGCGATGTCGCTATGGGGCGACGTGATGGAGGGCGAGGAGGGGTTGCGCACCGGGCTGGTCGATGCGCTGGTGTCGGACGAAAAACCGCACGACGAGTTCGAGCCCTATATCGAAAAGACCCTAGCCATGGCCTCGACTGGCGCGCGCTACACCAAGCACTGCATCGCCATGATGAGCGACCTCAATTGGCAGGAAGCGTTCGATCTCTACATGGAGCTGCAGCGCAAGGGCTTGAGCTCGGAAGATTTCCGCGAAGCCATGGACGCCTACAAGGCCAACCGCCCGCCGCAGTGGAGCTGATCGAGCGTAACGTAAAGATCGTCACCCCGGGCGAGCGTTTGCGAGACCGGGGGCCCATATCGATCCAAACGGCGATCTCTTGGCCGGGATGACGATCTTCACAATTTATAGCGCCACTCGACGAATTGCCGGGCGATGGTCGGGTCGGCTTTGCGTGCGGCGTCGAGATCGGCCTTGCCGGCTTGGGCGTCGCCGCTCTTGATGCGCGCCAGGCCACGGCCGTAGAGCGACGGCGCGTTGTCGGGTACGATCTTGAGCGCCGCATCGTAATCGGCGATCGCGGCAGCGTAATTGCCCAGCTTGAGATTGACGAAGCCGCGGCTGTCGTTGCTCTCGACTTGGCCGGACTCCAGGCGCAGCGATTCGTTGCAATCGGCCAGCGCCTGCTGCAGCTGGTCGAGAATGGCGCGGTTCCAGCACAACGAGTTCCAGGCGGTCGCCATCTCGGGGGCGAACTTCACCGCCTGCGCCGCTTCGCTGGCCGCCCTCGCGTATTGCTTGGCGTTCGAGAAGATGATGGCGCGGTTGGCATAAACTTGGGCGTATTGCGGATCGAGGCGGATCGCCCGGTCGTAATCGGCCAGCGCCTTGGCGATCTGGTTCTGGCGCTGCCAGACCACGCCGCGATTGTTGTAAGCCTCGGCGAATTTCGGATCGAGCGCGAGGGCGCGGTTGAAATCGTCTATCGCCTTGTCGTATTGCGCGATCTCGATATAGGCGTTGCCGCGATGGCTGTAGGTCGCCGCGTCCGCGGCATTGAACCGCACCGCCTGGTCGAAATCCTGCAGCGCGCGCTGGTATTGACGCTTGCCGTGATAGGCCAGGCCGCGATTGTCCCATGCCAAGCCGTTGGTGGCGTCGAGCTTGAGCGCCTGGTCGAGGCTGACGATGGCCTCGTCGTAGCGCGCCAGGTCGTTGAGCGCCGCACCGCGGTTGTTGTAGGGCCACACATAGGCGGGATCGACCGCGATGGCCTTGTCGTAATCGGCGATGGCCCGTTCCTTGTCGCCCTTGTCGCCCTTGTAGTCGTAGGCGATGCCGCGGCTGTTATCGGCCCAGGCCAGATCGTTGCCCTTGAGCT
>JBBSNV010000406.1:0-2783 GCA_038260375.1 Reyranellales bacterium | reverse complement strand
TTGCTGCAGCAACAGCGCGCCCAAATTCATCAAGGTCAGCGCCTGCGGATTGATCGCCAGCGCCTGCTGGAACGCGCGGGCTGCTTCCTCGTCGCGCCCCAGGCCGCGCAGCGCCATGCCCAAATTGTTCAGCACCCGATCGTTGCGCGGGTCGATCGCCAGCGCCCGCAGCATCCACTCGACCGCCTCGCCGTGCCGCCCCGAGGCGACCGCGATCGCGCCCAGCCCTTCCAGCGCCGACGCTTGCTGCGGGTGCTTGTCTACGATGCGGCGATAAATCGTTTCGGCCTCGGCCAGCTTGCCCTGGCGGTGATGGGTGTTGGCGATGACCAACGCCTGTTCGAGCGGCACCACGCTCATGCCGCCGCACCGCGCATGGTCAGCGCTTCTTGCCGCCGCGCTTGCCGGCGCCACCGGGACTGGCACTGCCACTGGCACTGGCACTGGCAAAAGTCGCCAGATCGGCCGCGACGCGCGCCACCGCATCGTGCCATTGCATCGGCTTGTCCTGGCGATAGAGCTTGACCGACGGATACCATTCGCTGTCGTCGCGATTGCGCAGCCAGCGGAAGTCGGAGCTGAACGCCAGCAACAGCCAGGTCGGCTTGTCGAGCGCCGCCGCCAGATGGACACTGGCCGTATCGATCGTGATCACCAAATCGAGTTGATCGATATAACCCGCGGTTTGGTAGAAATCGCCCAAGGCTTCGTCGCCCAGCTCGACGATCTTGCCTTTCAGACCGGCCGCTGCCAATTCGCCCGCACGGTCGCCGAATTGCAAACTGTAGAAGGTCACGCCCGGCACCTCGAGCAGCGGCGCCAGTTCCGCCGCCGGCATCGAGCGGCGATGGTCGTTGTCGTGGGTGGCGCTGCCGGCCCAGGCGATGCCGACGCGCTTGGTGCCGGCGCCGCCTGGCAACACAAGGTCCGGCGCTGCCTTCAGATACGGCACCGGCGCTGGAATATTGCCCGAACGCGCCTGGAACAGCCGCGGCAGCGCCATGATCGGCACTTTGAAATGATGCGGCGGGATCTCGGCGTCGGAGGTGACCACCTTGTCGACACCTTCGACCTGTTGCATCAGCCGGCCGATCGGCGGCGCGCAAGCCACCACCAAGGTGCCGCCCCGCGCCTTGGCCTGGCGCAAATAGCGCGCGCATTGGATGACGTCGCCGAAGCCCTGCTCGTGATAGGCCAGCAAGGTCTGGCCCTCGTAGCCGCGCCCGTCCCACAGCGGCGACTTCAGGCTGTGCTTGGTGAGTTGGCTGCGCATCTGCATGCGCCATTCGTATTCGTCCCAGCCGCGCTCGAACTGGCCGCTCATCAGAAAGGCCAGCGCACGATGGGTATGGATCTCGGCGTCGCCCGGCCGCTGCTCGACCGCGCGGCGGAAGAACTCCAGCGACTCCTCGAGCTTGCCGGCATCCATCAACAAATTGGCCAGGTTGTGCAGCGCCGTGACGTAATTCGGATCGAGTTCGACCGAACGGCGATGCGCTTGTTCCGCCGCTGCGTAATCGCCCGTCATCTGCAGGAGCAGGCCGATATTGGTATGGACCGGGACGAAATTGGGCTCCAACTCGACGGTGCGATCGAAGAATCGCATCGCCTCGTCGTAACGCTTCTGTTTCTTGAGGATTACGCCCACGGTATTGACGAATGAGGCACTGGCGGGCGCCAACTCGGTGGCGCGACGGGCCAGGCTCTCGGCCGAGGCCAGCTCGCCCTTGTCCATCAGCAGCACGGCTTTCAGATGCACCGCGTCGGCGTAGTTGGGCGCGCCGGCCACGATCTTTTCGCACAGCTCGGCCGCCTCCGCGGCGCGGCCGGCCTTGTAATGCTCCGCCGCCAGATTGAACGCCTGCGGGAAGGTAAGAAATTGCCCGTCTGCCACTAATTTTTTCTCCAATAGGCCCGGCGCAATCTATCGGCTGGGCCGCGCTGCTTCAACCGGGCCGCTTCAACCGGGCCGCTTCAACCGGGCCGCTTCAACCGGACCGCCGCTGCGTGCGGCGGCGACTGGCAGAACCCGCAACCAGCGCTTATTCTCGCCGCCATGGACAATGCCACGCCGCCGGATTCGAGTTCCGCCCCCGCCGCTCCGTTCGATCGTCACCGCGCCCGCGTGTTGCCCGAATGGATCGACTATAACGGCCACATGAACGTGGCGTTTTACCTGTTCGCGTTCGACCAGGCGACCGAGACCTTGTGCATCGAGTTGGGTTGCGCGACCGATTACGTGCGGCAAAAGCACGGCATGTGCTTCACCTTGGAAGCGCATGTCACCTACGATCGCGAGGTGAAACTGGGCGATCCTTTACGCATCACCTCGCAAATCCTCGACTGGGACGCCAAGCGCATCCATTTCTTCCACCGCATGCACCACGCCGAGCAGGGCTATTTGGCGGCGACCAACGAACAGGTCATGCTGCATGTCGGTTACGAATCGCGCCGCTCCGCGCCGTGGCCCGATGCGGTGGCGGCGCGCATGGCAGCCATGGCGCAAACCCACCAGACCTTACCGCGCCCGCTGCAAGCAGGCCGCGTAATCGCCCTGACCCGAAAATAGGGCGCGGAAATAAGGCCCGGAAATAAGGCGCGGAAATACTCAGGCTGCCGCGCCAACTGCCACATCGGTGTCCAGCGCCGGCCCGAGGACGAACTCCCAGCAGCGCGCCCGCGACGATGCGCCTCACGCTGGGGCGATCGGTCGTTAACGTCCCGCAGATGCATAGCTATACAGCCCCGTTCAGGTATGTTACGTCGCAAGCGCGCCCCGCTGT
>JBBSNV010000405.1:0-2785 GCA_038260375.1 Reyranellales bacterium | reverse complement strand
TTTTGCCATCGGGCATCCGCCATTGTCGGTCCATTGCCGAGTTGGACCGGTGTTATCGTATCGATGCCGATTGCCTGTAGGAGAGAACACCCCGTGAAAGCCGTCGATCGTTTCGCCGCCCATCGCGAAAGCCATCTCACCCACCGCATCGGGTGGCTGCGCGCCGCCGTGCTGGGCGCCAATGACGGCATCGTCTCGACCGCCAGCCTGGTGGTGGGCGTGGCCTCGGCCGCGGCGACGCCGGCCAACATCCTGATCGCCGGCATCGCGGGCCTGGTGGCGGGCGCGATGTCGATGGCGGCCGGCGAGTACGTGTCGGTCAGCTCCCAATCCGACACCGAAAAATCCGACCTGGCGCGCGAGCGCCGCGAGTTGAAGCAGAATCCCAAATTCGAGCGCGAAGAGCTGGCCGGCATCTACCTGCAGCGCGGCCTCGATGCGGTGCTGGCCCATCAGGTGGCCGATCAGCTCATGGCCAAGGACGCGCTCGGGGCCCATGCGCGCGACGAATTGGGCATATCGGAAATCACCGCGGCGCGGCCGGTGCAGGCGGCATTGACCTCGGCTGCCTCCTTCACCGTCGGCGCGGCGATGCCCTTGCTGATGGCGGTGATTGCGCCACGCGGCATTCTCATCCCGTTGGTGGCGGGAGCCTCGCTAGGCTTTCTGGCGTTGCTGGGTGCGATCGGGGCGCGGGCCGGCGGCGCGCCGATTCTGCGGCCGACCGTGCGCGTCACCTTCTGGGGCGCGCTGGCCATGGCGGCAACGGCCGGCATCGGCGCGCTGTTCGGTACCGTGGTGTAAAACTCAACTATCGATCAATGGGGGAAGACGATGATCGTTATCACCGGCGGCCTGGTGGCGCGGCAAGAGACTTTGGACGAAGCCTTGCGCCTGGGCATCGAGCATTCGCGCCGCTCGCGCGCCGAGCCTGGCTGCATCGCGCATAACATCCATGTCGATGCGGAAAATCCGCTGCGCCTGGTGTTCCTCGAGGAGTGGCAGGATGCGGCTGCGGTGAAAGCGCATTTCGCGCTGCCGGAGTCGCTCGACTTCGTGCGCCGCTATCGCAAGCTTGCCGCCAGCCGCACGCCGATGAAGATCTACGATACGACGGAGATCGACGTTAACACTCTGGTTTAATGTCCTTCGGGTGGATCGCAGGGCACGGTGCCCATATCGGCCGGCATCGACACTTCCAACAACTCGAGCTCTTCCGACGTCGCGGTCTCGTTGTGGCGCAGGCCGCCCGGGATCATCAGTGATTCGCCCTGCTTGAGGCGGATCTTTTCGCCGGTCTCGAATTCCAGATCGACCCAGCCTTTCACACCGTAGACGAACTGCGCCTCGCACACATGGTAATGCCAGCCGGTCGGCTTGGTCATGCCCTTGCTGCCGATGATCATCTGCGCCCGCATTTTTCCCGCGGTCGCATCGCTGACGCCGAAATCGCGATACTGAAAAAATTCGCGACGCCCTTTGACCAAAGGCGCGCTCTGCTCGGTGGCGTAAGCCAGCTTGCCGCTGACCTTGCGTGCAACCTTGGTGGGATTGCCTGTGCTGCCGTCCATGTTTCCCTCCGCTTGTTCGTTGGTCCGATGATAGCGCCGCGCTGGCCCCGCGTCACCCGCCTCCGGCGGCATTATTCCGCGCGAATCCAGCTTTCCAGCAGCATGCGCAGCGCCGCCACGAAGGCGATCGGCTGATCCAGCATCACGTGATGCTCGGCCTCCGGCACCTCGACGATCGGCGCCTGCGGCCCCATCAAGGACGACATGTACGAAGCCGTGTCGCGCGACACCAGCTTGCTCTTCTCGCCGAAGATCAGCGCGGCGCGGCAATTGACCGCCTGCAGGTAATCGCGGAACGGCTCGCCGAAGCGGCGTGAGCCCATCGCCGAGCCGTCGAACTTCCAGCTCCAGCCACCTTCAACCGGCATGATCGAATGGCGCGCGATGTATTCGACGATGTAGTCGTTGGCGCAAGGCTGCGCCGGCATCAGGCGAAACCGCGCCAGGGTTTCCTCAAAGCTGCCATAGAGGCGCTTGTTGCCCATATTGGGTGGCGGGCGCGGGTTGCTTTGCTCGGCTTCGGGCGAGCGGATCGGCGAATCGACGATCACCGCGCCGCCCAAGGTCTCGCCATAGGTCGAAGCAAAGCGCGTTGTCATGAAGCCGCCGAAGCTGTGGCCGACCACAAACGGTCTGTCGCCCAGTTGCGCCGCATCGATCACCGCGCGCATTTCTTCGGCGCGCAGTTCAGACGTGTAGTTGTCGCGCCGGCCACTATCGCCCATGCCCGACAGGTCGATCGCCGCAACACGGAAGTCGCGGGTGAAATAGGGCGCGATGAAGCTCCACCAATGGGCATGTGCGCCACCGCCATGCACCAGCAAGATGCCGCGCTTGCGCGTGGCGCCAGGGCCCATTGGGGCCTCTGCCGGCCACAGCAGATAATGGATCGGGCAGCCCTCGACCTTGACGAAGCGGTCCTCTTTCGGCTGTTCGATCGCCCAGCGGAACCAGTCCGGCTGCGGCGCGCTCACTTGCAAATCGCTGGACGAAAAAGCGGGGAGATTCATCGCGCCACTCTAGCAGGTGAAATATTTCTGTCATCCTGAGCGCAGCGAAGGATCCGATTTCCACCCAACAGATTTTTCGTTGAGGGAAGATGCTTCGCTACGCTCAGCACGACGGGGGTATCAGGCTTTCTGCGCACCAGCATTGCCGTTCTCGATGGCAAAGCGCGCCAGATCTTCGATGCCGGTGTCTTTGTCGGTGACGTC
>JBBSNV010000404.1:0-2786 GCA_038260375.1 Reyranellales bacterium | reverse complement strand
CGCCCAGCAGCACCGCCACCGCAGCGTAACGCATAAACAGAAAAGTGTACGGCTCGGCATAAGGCAGGCCGAGCTTGGCGCCGATGAAGCCGGTGCTCCACAGCGGCACGAACAGCGCCGGGATCAGCGCATCGATCAGCGACGCGCGCGCGATCGGCTTCATGCGTCGTCTACCGCGGTGAGCGGCGGCGGCATGGTCGTGCGCGTGGCCAGGAAAACGCCGATTGCGGTCAACGCCATGCCGCATAGCGCCAGCAAGCCCAATCGTTCGTTAAACAGAAAATACGCAATCAGCGCCGTGCTGGCCGGCACCAGATAGAACAAAGCAGCGGTGCGCGAGGCAGCACCACGGCGGATCATCACGAACAGCAGCGACATGGCGCCGATCGACAGCACCAGCACCAACCAGCCGACCGCGAAGATGAACTTGCCGCTCCATTCGACATGGCGCGTCTCCAAGGTCAGCGCCAGAATGCCGACATAGACCACGGCCACGACGTGCTGGATGGTCAGGCCAGTGCGCAGGTCGAAGCTGGGGCAGAAGCGCTTTTGATAGACCGTGCCAGCAGTGATGCCGAGCAGCGCGATGCCGGCCAGGCCGACCGCCGTCAGATTGAGATCGACGCTGAGCTTCTCGCCCACCACCAGCGCCACACCGGCCAGCCCCAGGATCAGCCCGAGCCATTGGAAGCGGCTGACCCGCTCGCCCAGGACCCGCCCCACCACCGCCGCGGTGAGCAGCGGCTGCAGGCCCACGATCAGCGACGCCACGCCGGCGGGCAAGCCGTGATGGATCGAATCGAACACGCAGCCGATATTGACGCCATGCATCAGGAAGCCCGAGACGCCGATATGGCCGGCCTCGCGCCAGCTCTTGGGCCAGGGTGCGCGCATGGCCAGCGCGATGCCGCCGATCAACAGCACCACCAGCGCGTAACGGATGAACAGGAAAGTGTAAGGCTCGGCGTAAGGCAGGCCGAACTTGCCGCCGATGAAGCCCGTGCTCCAGATCGGCACGAACATTACGGGGACAAGCGTCTCGAGCAGACGGGGGCGGGACGATGAAGGTGTCATGGACGGGCGTGAGTTTAGCGTTCTATAGATTGGCGACAACCGCATTGCGGGCCGGGCTGGGCTTCACGATACGCGCGGCTGCACATTAAGGGGACGACGATGGCGACCGGTTCGGGCTATGCGCGCATGTTTCCGGTGTCGTGGGAAGAGCTGCATCGCCACTGCAAGGCGCTGGCGTGGCGTCTGGCCGAACAGCCGCAGTTCAAGGGGCTGATCGGCATCACGCGCGGCGGGCTGGTGCCGGCGGCGATCGTGGCGCGCGAATTGGATCTGCGGCTGGTCGAAACGGTGTGTTGCGCCGCCTACGACAAGCTGTCGCGCAATCCCGATGTGCGGATTCTAAAGCCGCCGATGGCGGCGATGGAAGACGAAGGCGCGGGCTGGCTGCTGATCGACGATCTGGTCGATACCGGCGTTACCGCCAAGGCGGTGCGGGCAATACTGCCCAAGGCGCATTTCGCGGCGATCTACGCCAAGCCGGCGGGCCGGCCGATGGTCGATACCTTTATTACCGGAGTCAGCCAAGACACCTGGATCCTGTTCCCCTGGGACCAGGAAACCACCATGAGCAAGCCGATCGTCGAGTTGAAGAACGGCGGGTAAGACTCATGTCTCCGAACACCCGTAAATCTTCTCTCCGGCCTAAACATCTAAACAGGGAGAGGGTTAGGGTGGGTCCGAACCGGCTAGATAGTTGACAGAGTAGACCGGACAGATCGTTGACAGGTTTCCTGCACGGCAAAGAGGAGCTTTGCCGATGCCCTTCCGGGAGACCCGCGTGGACGACGAGAAGCTGCAGTTTATAGCCGAATGCGTGAAAGGCGAGCGGACGATGAGCGGGCTGTGCGAGCTCTACGGCATCAGCCGTGAATGGGGTTATCGCTTGCTGCGTCGCTACGAGGCGGAGGGTGTTGGCGGTCTGGCGCCTCGCTCGCGGGCGGCATATCGGCCGGGCCATGCGATGGCGGAGGAGATTGCAGCAGCGATCATCCAGCTGCGCGGCGAGCGACCTTATTGGGGGCCAAAGAAGTTGCGGGCTGTGTTATTGCGGCGCGAACCGGAAACGCCGTGGCCGGCGGCTTCGTCGATCGGGGATCTACTACGCCGTGAAGGATTGAGCCTGCCGCGCCGGCGTCGTCGCCGGCCAATGCCGCTGACGCAGCCCTTTGCGGCGGTGCGTCAGGCCAACGATCTGTGGTGCATCGACTTCAAGGGCTGGTTCCGCACCGGCGACGGGCGGCGCTGCGATCCCTTGACCTTGAGCGATGCCGATAGTCGGTTTTTACTGGCCTGCCGCATCGTCGAGCCGACCACGCAAGGGGTGCGGCCGGTGGTCGATGCCGCGTTGCACCGCTACGGTCTGCCCACAGCGATCCGCTCGGACAACGGGCCACCGTTTGCCGGCAACGGCGCTGCAGGCTTGACCCGGCTTGCCGTGCACTGGCTCAAGCTGGGCATCCGCCTGGAGCGCACCGATCCGGCTTCGCCACAGCAGAACGGGCGGCACGAGCGCATGCACGGTACGCTTAAAGCCGAGACCGCCAAACCGCCCGCCGCTTGCCGCGCCGAACAACAAGCGCGCTTCGATCGCTTCGTTCTCGACTTCAATTGCAATCGTCCGCATGAAGCGCTGGACCAGGACGTGCCGGCCAATCGCTTCAGCCAATCGCCGCGCCCTTATCCCAAGTGCATCGAAGAACCGGTCTATCGAT
>JBBSNV010000403.1:0-2787 GCA_038260375.1 Reyranellales bacterium | reverse complement strand
CAGCACCGCGCCGGCGGCGAACACCAGCGCCACCATCGCCACCGCCACGCGCTTGCCATACGGCCGCACGAATGGCCACAGCCGGCGCAACGCTAGAATATCGCGTCGCGGAGATTCTTGCGAGGATCCTGGGGCCGGCTGGTCGGTCATGATTTCAATCGAGCGGCACGGGGCGGGCGAGTCGCTGCGACAGCTCTTCGCTCAGCAGCTCGCGCATCGGCTTGTTGTCGCGCGTGGCGCGCCACACGCCCGCAGCGTCACGGCCGTAATGCCAGGCGCCCGACACCGGCGACGACAGCCAGATTTGCTTCATCGGCGTCTGTCGGTTGACGACGTATTGCGCGCCGTCGTCCAGCTCCAGGCTCAACACGTCCTGCTCGTAATCGACATCGACCACGTCGCCGGTCAGCTCTTCCAGCCGTTCGGCCAGAAAGCCTATTTCGCGCTCGGCTTGGGTGATGAAATCGGCGTCGCTCATTTCAGGGATTTTCCTTATCGTAGAACGCTCTAGCTGGGGGTATAGCAGCCCTGGCGGACCGAGGCTAACGCTTCATGACGCAGCCCGCCATAGCCTCGAAATGACTGGGGAAACGGGGATTTTGGCCCTTGTCGGCGGGGTGCCGTTTGGTTATAAACGCGCCTCCAAGGGCGACCCGCGCCTGCAAAAGGCCACCAGCCAAAAGAATCAAGAGACTGTCATGAAAAAAGAAATCCATCCTGACTATCACGAGATCACCGTCGTAATGACCGACGGCACCTCGTTCAAAACCCGTTCGACCTATGGTCAAGCGGGCGACTCGCTCCGTCTGGACATCGATCCGAAGACGCATCCAGCGTGGACGGGTGTCAGCCGGGTCAACGAGCGTGGCGGCCGAGTAGCGCGCTTTAAAGAGCGCTTCGGCAGCGTCGGGCAAGTGAAGAAATAGAATCCAGCAAAAGGTTCATTTCTCACTCAAGCGCCCGGCACACCGCCGGGCGTTTTCGTTTCTAGGAAACCTCTAGCGGTCGTGTCGGCGCCTCAAAGACAAGGGGAGCGCTACCATGACTATGATCAGGCCATTGATCCCGAGCGATCGAAATCAGCTCGACGGATATTTGCGCAGCCACGCCGACACCTCGCTGCTGATGCTGGGCAATCTCGAGCGCGCCGGCATGCAAGACCGCGGCAAACCCTATGAAGGCACTTACGTCGGCGCGTTCGATGGCGCCCGGCTGGTGGGCTGCTTGGCATTGTTCTGGAACGGCAACGTGCTGATCCAGACCGACGAGGCGATCGCCGATCTGTTGCAGGCTGCCATCGGCGCCTCGGGCCGTCCGGTCGGCGGCGTACTGGGACCGCTGGGCCAGGTCGAGGCTTGCCTCGCCGCCTTGCGTCCGCATGCCGGTTTGCCACAGTCGGCGGCGCAACAGAGCTTGATGGCGCTCAAGGTCGACGAGATGAAAATCCCCGAACCGCTGTCGCAGGGCTCGATCTCCTGCCGGCGCGCGGCGAAGAGCGATCTCGAACTCGTCACCCAGTGGCGCGTGGCGCATTTGCAGGAGCAGCGCGCCGCTGCCCTGCCGGTGCTGCAAGCCATGGCCGAAGAGGAGATGAGCGAGCGCATCGAAAGCGGCGCGCTGTGGCTGGCGATCGGCGGCAACAAGCCGGTGGCGATGGCGGGGCTGCTGGCACTGGCGGCGGGCCGCGGCTTGATCGGCGGGGTTTGGACGCCGCATGAGCATCGCGGTCACGGCTACGGCCGCTCGGTGGTGGCAGGCATGTTGCTGGCGTTACGCTGGCAGGGCGTGGCGCGGGCGGTACTGTTCACCGGCAGAGCCAACGCGCCGGCGCTGGCTGCCTACCGCTCGCTGGGCTTCGAAAGCATCGGGCCCTACGGCATGGCGTTCTACGCGCGCCAGCCAAGCTTGGGCACCACCCTGGGCCCGACGGTAGGCTGCACGCGGTAATACCGTCGGCGGCAACCCTAAGCAAATCGCGCTCTCCAACCGGGGAGCGCGATTTATCCACCCGCTACTAACAGGCCTCAAACAAGGTCTTGAAACCTGTCCTAACGATCCTATTTCAGGCAGGTCGGCGCCCTCGAAGGGGTCGGCGATTTCCAAGCGGACGCGGACCATGCCGGTAGCGTCTTTGACAACCGTCACCTTGCTTTGCGGAGGATGTGACTATGCGCAGTTTCGACTTTTCCCCTTTATTCCGTTCCACCGTCGGTTTCGACCGCGTCACCAGCTTGCTGGATGCGGTAACCCGCGAAGAGAACAGCGGCTATCCGCCGTACAACATCGAGAAAACCGCTGAAGATTCCTATCGCATCGTGCTGGCCGTGGCCGGCTTCGGCGATGGCGATCTCGACATCGTGCAGCACCAGAACACCCTGACCGTCACCGGCAAGCAGGCCGAACCGAACGGCGACAAGCAGTTCCTGTATCGCGGTATTGCCGGCCGCGCCTTCGAGCGCCGCTTCGAGCTCGCCGACTACATCAAGGTCGCTGGCGCCAAGCTGGCCAACGGCCTGTTGAGCATCGAGCTGGCGCGCGAAGTGCCTGAAGAGAAGAAGCCGCGCCAGATCAAGATCGGTGGCGTGAGCGAAGTCGAGCAGCCGAAGATCCAGCAGGCGGCCTAACGCCGTATAGCAACTAGGATCGGAGCGCCCACCAAGTCATGTAAGTGACGGGCGCTCCTCTTGCTTCGCTTGGTAGCTGTTGGCCGATTGTGAATCGATCGTACTGGCGGCCCGTGCTTCGTTTAGTGATTATTTCGTTAGTCGTTGTTTCGTTAGGTCATTG
>JBBSNV010000402.1:0-2787 GCA_038260375.1 Reyranellales bacterium | reverse complement strand
CGCTATGGCTTGGCCAGCGATGTCGGTGGAGGAACCAGCTTCTCGCCGTTCCACACCATGATGGCTGCCTACTATGTCGGCCGAGAAGGCGAGGCCAAGCCGGGCATCAGCATCCGCCCCTCGCAACTTTGGTGGCGCCACACCGCCGGCGCCGCCGAAGCACTCGGCCTGGCCGGCACCATCGGGAATCTACAACCCGGCTGCGAAGCCGACTTCGTGGTCCTCGACCCCGCCGCCACGCCTTTGCTGGCCCGCAAGACGGCCATGGCCGAAAACTTGGAAGAACTCCTGTTTTCCATGATCGTTCTCGGCGACGATCGGCTGATCGAACGGACGGTCATTTCGCAGGCGAGCGCTGTTTAGATTCGGGCGCGGATAGCTGAACGCAGAAGGGATACCAAGGTTTCGCAGAGCAACCGTGTTGAAAGTCAAGCGCTTTGAGCGATGTTTTGACCCCAGCTCTGGTTGTGCTTGACCATGGCATTCATGATGGTGAGTAGCTTGCGCATGCACGCGACGATCACAACCTTGGGCGGTTTGCCCGCAAGCTTCAGGCGCGCGGCGAACTCCTTGATCTGGGGGTTGAAGCGCATGGCACTGAGAGCCGACATGTACAACGCTGAGCGCACGTCGCCTCGCCCACCCCAGGTAAATCGCTGGCCGCGGTGCTTGCCGCTGTCGTGCGCCAGCGGCGCGGTGCCCGCTAGCGCGGCGATCTCCTTGCCATTGATCTGGCCGAGTTCGGGCATGCGCACCAGCATCGTCTGGCTGGTGAGCTTGCCTACCCCCGGAATGCTCTGGAGCAACTGGTCCTTCTCGCGCCAGGCCTCGCTTGCGGCCAATTGTTTGCCCAGCTCACCCTCGGTATCCTCGATGCGCTTGTCCAGCCACTTGATGTGTGCGCGGATATCTCGCTGGACGTTAGCGGCTGCGCCCGACAGGCGCAGCTTCTCCTGCACGCGCATCTCCACCAGCTGGCGCCGGCGCGTCAGCAGCGCCTCAAAGGCGCGGCTGGCCTCGTCCTTGAGCGCGCGCACCGGCGGGGTGACGCGCTTGGCGAACGCGGCCAGCGTGAAGGCATCGAGCCGATCGGTCTTGGCCAGCACGCCAGTGGCGCGCGCGAAATCACGCACCTGGCGCGGGTTGACCACGGCCACGGCCAGGCCCGCCGAGAGCAGCACCGTGGCGGCCAGCCTTTCCAGACCACCGGTGGCCTCCATCACGATCAGGCACTCGCCCAAGGCGCCAAGGCGCTTGGTTAATGTGTCGATGCCCGCCTCCTCGTTGGCAACGCTCCAATGCTCTTTGGTGCCATCGATGGCGATGTCCAGGCGAGCCTTGGACACGTCGATGCCCACGTAAACCTTGCTGTGTACTGTCATCTCTGTACCTATCGTCATGTCCATACCCATCCTTGCAAAATGCGGGGTCGGTCAAGCTGCCCCAAGCAACCGTTCGGGTTATCAACAAAATTGGCGCGCCGCTACCTGCTCTGCGACGGGCTTGGGTAGCCCCAGGGCGCAACGAGCTAACGCGCCAAACCGGCAAAGAGGACCGTGGATATGTGGACAAACCAAGGCTTGCGCACATATCCACCGCCCGCTACTAACTTTGAAACAAACACAGAAAAAGTCAAAACTGAACATACAAGGGCGCAGAAAAGAAAACCAAAAAGGATGCTCGGAAGTTCTTCTGCGACCTCTGCGTAGCTTTTGGCTCCCTTCTGCGTTCGGAAGTCCGCCCCCGTGTTCGTACGAGCGATGGCGTCGAACGGGCCCGCCAAGTTGAGCGCAACGCATCGGTCTTTTGACAAAAACAAATAGTAATTTTTACGGCAACTGCAAATTTCAAGGAGTTAAAAATGGCCATCGAGATGATCGAAGTCGAAGAGTTCAACCAGGGCACGCAGATCAAGGTGATCGGTGTCGGCGGCGGCGGCGGCAACGCGGTCTCGCACATGATCGAGCGCGGCGTGCAGGGGGTGCAGTTCGTCTGCGCCAACACCGATGCGCAGGCGCTCACGCGCAGTCCCGCGCACAAGAACATCCAGCTCGGGACCAGTGGCCTGGGCGCCGGCAGCAAGCCAGAAAAGGGACGTGACGCGGCGGAAGCTGCGGCCGACGACATTCGCACCGCCATCGACGGCGCGCACATGCTGTTCATCACCGCCGGCATGGGCGGGGGCACCGGTACCGGGGCGGCGCCGGTGATCGCGCGCATCGCCAAGGAGATGGGCATCCTCACCGTCGGCGTCGTGACCAAGCCGTTCGACTGGGAAGGCGGCCGTCGCATGACCAATGCCGACGCCGGCTTGGCTGAACTGGAGGCCAATGTCGATTCGCTGATCGTTGTGCTCAACGAAAAGCTGCTCGACGTGCTCGGCGAAGACGTGACGCAAGACGAAGCCTTCGCTCACGCCAACGACGTGCTGAAGAACGCCGTCGGCGGCATCTCCGAAATCATCAACGAATACGGCGGCGTCAACGTCGACTTCGAAGACGTGCGCACCGTGATGGGCGAACCCGGCAAGGCCATGATGGGCACCGCCGCTGCGGCCGGCCCCGACCGCGCCCGCATCGCCGCCGAGCAGGCCGTTGCCTGCCCGTTGCTCGAAGGCATCGACCTGTCCGGCGCCAAGGGCGTGCTGGTTCTGGTCACGGCTTCGAAGAACTCGCTCAAGCTGAGCGAATCGAAGCTGGCGATGAACACCATCCGTGCCTACGCGTCGCCCGACGCGCATGTGATCTACGGCGCGGCCTACGACGACAAGCTCGGCGAAGAAATGCG
>JBBSNV010000401.1:0-2788 GCA_038260375.1 Reyranellales bacterium | reverse complement strand
TCGTCGAGGGCCGCGTCAAGGCGGTGGCGACGGTGCGCAACACGACCTATTTGAATTTCGGCGACGATTGGCGCTCCGACTTCACCGTCGAAATGACCTCGGACGTGCGGCGCGCTTTCGTCAAAGCCAAGCTTGATCCCAAAACCCTGCAGGGCAAATTGATTCGCGTGCGCGGCTGGCCGATCTGGCGCAACGGCCCGGCGATCGAAGTCAAATTTCCGGCGCAGATCGAAGTGTTGGAGTGAGGTCGTCATCCCACTCAGGACGACACTAAATAGAGTTAAGTCTCGAAGATCTCGATGGTCTCGCCCTCGGGCGACAGCAGCGCGCCCAACAGCGCGCCGCCGCGGCCGCACCCGGCATCCAGGCTCAAGGTGAATTGGTTCTGCACCGCGCCCTGCTTGGCGCGGTCGAAGCCGCGCACGATGCGCTTGACCTCGCCATAGGGTTCGGTGATGGCGGCGAAATCGGTGCCGCCCCACCAGAAACTGTCGGTCTGGGCATCCAATGGCCGCGTGATGTCGATGCCGGCATTGACCAGCAGCAACTGGCCGTCGTCGCTCAAGGCGGCGCGGCGCAGGCTGCTCATCAACTCGCCATGGCCGGTGGCATTGCGCAAGGTGGCGCGCAGCGCGTTGGTCCAGCGCGTGATGCTGACCGCGCCGTCGCGCACCGCCTTGATGCCTTCGTCGATCTTGCCGCCATAGGCTTCGATGGTGGCGCCGACGCCCTGGTTGACCACCCAGGGCAGCACCTCGCGCGGGTTGGGCGCGAATTGCAGTTGCATCACCTTCTGCCACATCTCTTCCTGCGAGCCGCGTAATGCCACGATGTCGCATATATGCATGTCGGGCAGCGCCAGCAGCTTGCGCCGTAGCCGCAGCACCTCGTCGACCGTGGCACGCACATGGGGGCCACGGCCCATGATGTTGCCGAGATAGACCAGCCGGTCGCCCGGCACGAAGCGCTGTTGCACCACGGCGTGCAGGCGCCGCAGCCTTTCGACCTCGCCGTGAATCGAGCCGATGGCCCAGACGCGGCGCGGATTGTGCAGCCGGGCAAAAATGTCATTTTCGGGCATGAAGCCGTTATGCCGTGTACGCTAAACGATGAAACACTAAACGATGAAGCAAGGCGCCGTGCGGCTCCCCGAAAAAGTTTAGGCGGGTGCGGTTGCCTCGGCAACCACGCCCGCCCAAAACCATCAACAGCTTAAGTTGCGAAAGGCGCTTAAGCGGCCTTCAGCACCGACGCCAATTTCTGCGTTGCGGCGTCCTTGTCAATGCGCTCGACCGCTGCCAGCTCGCGCGCCAACCGATCCAGCGCCGCCTCGTAAATCTGGCGTTCGCTGTAGGATTGGTCGGGCTGGCCGGCATTGCGGTGCAAATCGCGCACCACTTCGGCGATCGAGACCGGATCGCCGGAATTGATCTTGGCTTCGTATTCCTGGGCACGGCGGTTCCACATGGCGCGCGAAACGCGGCTGCGCCCCTTCAAGGTGGTCAACGCCGTCTCCATCACTTTGCGCGAGGATAGCTTGCGCAGGCCCGACACCTTGGCCTTGTTGACCGGTACGCGCAGCGTCATGCGGTCTTTTTCGAAGGCGATGACGAACAGTTCGAGCTTTTCCGCGCCGATCAGGCGCTGCTCGATCTGCACCACCTGTCCCACGCCATGCGACGGGTACACCACGAAATCGCCCGCCTCGAAACGCATCTCTTTGGCCATGTTGTGCTTTCCATCCTCTAAACGCGCGGCGCTGTCCGGCAGACCGCCTGGCGGCGGCATGCAGGTCGATCCGACCAGTCCTGGCAGGCAGCAAAAGCGGTCCCCACCGCTTTTTAGCGGCGCTGCTGCCGTAACAGATCCTGAAAGGCGCCCAGAACGGGCTTGAACAGGCGCGAACGCCCTATCCCACGTAACTGTGGATATATATCACAAAATAGGCCCAGAGTCCCGCCCCATCTGCGCGGGAGTGGCGCCCATGTGACGCGGTGTTTACCGAAAATAGTCTTTTATCTATAAAGACTTGGCTTATCTTTTGGCCGGGTTGGGCGAAAAGAGTTTGGCGAATTTATCGGGCAAGTCCTTATAGGCGTCGGCATCGCCCGGCGCCTCGCCCTTGCGCGTGATATTGGGCCATTTATCGGCATATTCCCGGTTCACCTCGAGCCATTTCTCGAGCGAGCCGTCGGTGTCGGGGAAGATGGCCTCGGCTGGGCATTCCGGCTCGCAAACCCCGCAATCGATGCATTCGTCGGGGTTGATGACCAACATGTTCTCGCCTTCATAGAAGCAGTCGACCGGGCATACCTCGACGCAGTCCATGTACTTGCACTTGATGCAGGCCTCGGTCACGACATAGGTCATTGCGAATTCTCCAGCGATTGGCCGGCAAATAGCCGACCTGACGCCCCATTTTTGCTGCCCTGAGGGGCCACCTTCTAGCCAAGCGCCTGGGCGTTAGCAACAAGCTTCAACCGGAGGACAGGGCTGCCGGCGAAGCATTCGCCGCTGTCTCAGGCAAGTCCTCGTACAGCAATCTGGCGACGCCGGCCGCGCCGCGCCGTGTGGCCAGAGCGCGCACACGGATTGTGCGGATTCGATTGCCCAGCGGAAATGTCAGCACGTCGCCCACCCGTACCGTCTGATGCGCCTTGCCGACGGCAGCACCACGTAGGCGCACCTTGCCACCGATCACGAAGCCGGTGGCCCGGCTACGGCTCCTGAAGACGCGCGCGCACCAGCGGAACTTGTCCAACCGTCCACTTTGGTCAGCGATCGGTTC
>JBBSNV010000400.1:0-2790 GCA_038260375.1 Reyranellales bacterium | reverse complement strand
GATGATCCGCAAGATCCGCGCGCTCGAAAAGCCGGTGGTCGCGGCTGTCAATGGCGTGGCGGCAGGTGGCGGCGCCAATCTGGCGCTGGCGGCCGATATTGTGATTGCCGCACGCTCGGCCTCGTTCAAGCAGGCTTTCGTCGCCATCTCGCTGGTGCCCGATCTGGGCGGCACCTATTTCCTGACCCATCTGCTGGGCGAGGCGCGCGCCAAGGGCCTTGCCATGTTGGGCGATTCGCTGTCGGCCGAGCAGGCCCATCAATGGGGCATGATCTGGCAGGTGGTGGACGACGCAGCTTTTCCGGCCGAAGTCGAGAAAATCGCCCAGCGCCTGGCCGAAGGGCCGGCCGCCTTGGGCAAGATCAAGCGGGCGATCAATGCCGCTCCGCACAACACGCTGTCGCAACAGCTCGACCTGGAGCGCGACCTGCAGCAAGAGCTGGGCCGCAGCCACGACTTCGCCGAAGGCGTCACGGCGTTCCTGCAAAAGCGCAAAGCCAATTTCAAAGGTCGTTAAGCTTTATATATAAAAAATCGATGGGGAGAGAACGATGGTCGCGCTGCGCGAATTCACCACCGGCTTGCAATTTCCCGAAGGGCCGATCGCCATGCCCGACGGCTCGGTCATCCTGGTCGAGATCAAGCGCCAGACTTTGACCCGCGTAAAGCCGGACGGCACGCAGCAGGTCATCGCTCAGCTGGGCGGCGGTCCCAATGGCGCGGCGATGGGCCCCGACGGCAAGATCTATGTCTGCAACAATGGCGGCTTCCAATGGCATGAGCGCAACGGCAAGACCTTCCCCGGCATGCAGCCGGATTACTACAAGACCGGCTCGATCCAGCGCGTCGATCCTGAGACCGGCAAGTTCGAAACCTTGTACGACCGCTGCGGCGATCGGAAATTGAACGGGCCTAACGACATCGTCTTCGACAAGAGCGGCGGCTTCTGGTTCACCGATCTGGGCAAGGTGCGTGAGCGCGATCAGGATCGTGGCGTGGTCTATTACGCCAAGCCCGACGGTTCTTCGATCGCCGAAATGATCTTTCCGCTCGATCGGCCCAACGGCATCGGCCTATCGCCTGACGAGAATACGCTTTACGTGGTCGAGACGCCGACCGCGCGTTGTTGGGGCTTCACGCTATCGGGTCCAGGCCAGATCGAATCGGCCGACGGGCCTTATCGCGGCGAGAAGGGCAAAGTGATCGCCGGTGTCGGCGGTTTCCAGATGTTCGATTCGCTGGCGGTCGATAGCGCCGGCAATGTCTGCGTCGCCACTCTGGTCAATGGCGGCGTCACGGTGATCGCGCCGGACGGTTCGAAGGTCGAACACATCGCCATGCCCGACAACATGACCACCAATATCTGCTTCGGCGGCAAGGATTTGCGCACCGCCTATCTCACTCTGTCGGGCAGCGGAAAGCTGGTGGCGATGGAGTGGCCCCGGCCCGGCCTGGCGCTGAATTTCCTCAACAAATAGCGGAAATCGGCGCTTCGCTGTGCTATTCCTGAGGCTGAAAAGTCTCAGGAGGAAGTCATGGCCGACGCTTTCATTTGCGACGCGATCCGCACGCCGATCGGGCGCTACAACGGCGCGCTGTCGGGCACGCGGACCGACGATCTGGGCGCGCTGCCGGTCAGAGCGTTGATGGAGCGCAACCCCAAAGTCGATTGGGCTGCGGTCGACGACGTGGTGTTCGGCTGTGTCAACCAGGCGGGCGAAGACAACCGCAACGTGGCGCGCATGTCGGCGCTGCTGGCCGGCCTGCCGGTCGAAGTCGCGGGTCAGACGGTCAATCGACTTTGCGGCTCGGGCCTGGAAGCGACCGGCTCGGCGGCGCGCGCCATCAAGACTGGCGACGCGCAGATCGTCATCGCGGGTGGCGTCGAAGGCATGACGCGCTCGCCCTATGTCATGGGGAAGCCTAACGGCTCGTTCGATCGCAACATGAAGCTGGAAGACACCGTGCTGGGCTGGCGCTTCGTCAATCCACAGATGAAGAAGCTGCACGGCGTCGATGCCATGGGCCAGACCGCCGAGAACGTCGCCATGGAGCATCAGATCGGCCGCGAGGATCAGGATCTGTTCGCGTTGCGCAGCCAGCAGCGCTGCAAGGCGGCGATGGAGCGCGGCTTCTTTAAGAAGGAAACCATTGCCGTCACCGTGCCGTTGGGCAAGACCACCAAGCTGTTCGATGCCGACGAGCATCCGCGCGGCGACACCACGCTCGAGGGTCTGGCCAAGCTGCCGGCGGCGTTCCGCGAAGGCGGTTCGGTCACGGCCGGCAATTCATCGGGCATCAACGACGGCGCCTGCGCCATCATCCTGGCCTCGGAAGCGGCGGTGAAGAAATACGGCCTGACGCCGCGCGCGCGAATCCTCGCCACCGCTTCGGCCGGCGTGCCGCCTAGGGTCATGGGCATCGGCCCGGTGCCGGCCTCGCGCAAGATCATGGCACTGACTGGCATGAAGATCGGCGATTTCGACGTCATCGAATTGAACGAAGCCTTTGCCGCGCAGGGTCTGGCGGTGATGCGTCAACTCGGTCTGCCCGACGATGCGCAGCACGTGAACCCCAATGGCGGCGCCATTGCGCTGGGCCATCCGCTGGGCGCCAGCGGCGGGCGGCTGATCATCACCGCGCTCAACCAGTTGGAGGAAATCGGCGGGCGTTACGCGCTGTGCACCATGTGCATCGGCGTCGGCCAAGGCATCGCCATGGCGATCGAACGTGTGCAGTAGGTTTTGCCGGGGCCGCCACTAAGCCCTTGAAGTCATGACCCCCTCTATC
>JBBSNV010000399.1:0-2804 GCA_038260375.1 Reyranellales bacterium | reverse complement strand
CGTGCGCGCCATCGTCTTTACCGGCGCGGGCCGCGGCTTTTGCGCCGGCGCCGATCTATCGGCTGGCGGCAATACCTTCAATCGCGAACACCGCGAGGGCGTCGATCCCGGCCTCGATGGCCATCGCGATGGCGGCGGCAAGCTCACTTTGCGTTTGTTCGAATGCCTCAAGCCGGTGATCTCGGCCTGCAACGGCCCAGCGGTTGGCGTCGGCGTAACCATGCAGCTGGCCATGGATATCCGCTTGGCCTCGACCGAAGCCAAATACGGCTTCGTCTTCACCCGCCGTGGCATCGTCATGGAAGCCTGCTCGAGCTGGTTCCTGCCGCGCCTGGTCGGCATCCAGCAGGCGATGGAATGGGTCAGCACCGGCCGCGTGTTCTCGGCCGACGAGGCGCTCAAGGGCCGCTTGGTGCGCTCGGTGCATCAACCGGCCGAGTTGCTGCCGGCGGCTTATGCGCTGGCGCGCGAGATCGCCGATAATACTTCTTCGGTGTCGGTGGCGCTGAACCGGCAGATGATGTGGAAGATGCTGGGCGCGGACCATCCGATGGCAGCGCACAAGATCGATTCCAAGGGCATCTACGCGATGGGCAAATCGGCCGACGTGAAGGAGGGCGTGGTGGCGTTCCTCGAAAAGCGCAAAGCCAATTTCCCGATGAAAGTCAGCACCGACATGCCGAGCTACTTCCCGTGGTGGCAAGAGCGCAAGTTTGAGGGGTAGAGCTTCCCTATATCCGTCATGCTGAGCGCTAGCGAAGCATCTCGTTTCAGCGGAGATAGTGTTTCCGTTGAAGCAAGGCCCTTCGCTTCGCTCAGGGTGACGGACTTTATCTTCCCTTGAACTTGGGTGCGCGTTTTTCCATGAAATGCGCCACGCCTTCCTTGAAGTCCTCGCTCTGGAAGCTTTCGCGCATCTCGTGATCGCCGATCACGATCGATTCGGCCAAGGTTTGGAACTGCGCTTCCCACACTTGGCGCTTCATTATCGCCACCGAGCGCGGCGACACCGTGGTGGCGATCATGCCGGCGTATTGGCGCACCGCGCCCATCAAATCGACATCGGGCAACACCCGGTTGACCATGCCCATGGCAAACGCTTCCTGCGCGCCGAACTTGCGCGCCGAGCAGAGAATGTCCATTGCGTTGGCCGGACCCACCAGCCGAGGAAGCGTCCAGGAGATACCGTGCTCGGCAATAAGCCCGCGCGCCGCAAACGCCGAGGTGAACATGGCGCTCTCCCCGGCATAGCGCATGTCGCAATACAGCGCGATCACCAGGCCCAGCCCGGCGCAGGGGCCATTGATGGCGCCGATGATCGGCTTGGGGATGGTCGGGAAGTAGGAATAGGTCATGCGGAAATCGGCGCGCGTGCCGGCCACCACATTGGAGCGCGGCTGGGCTGTGGCGCCGCCTTGTTGCTTGTTCTGCTGGATGCCGGTCAGCAAATCCATGTCGGCGCCGGCGCAAAAGCCGCGGCCCGCACCGGTCAGGATGATGGCGCGCACGGTATCGTCGGCGCCAGCCTGATGCATGGCCTCGCGCACATCGGCTTCCATCTGCCGCGTCCAGGCGTTGAGCCGCTCGGGGCGGTTCAGGGTGATGGTGGCGATGCCGTCCTTGACGTCGTACAGAATGGCTTCATAGGCCATGCGATCCTCCCTAGGCTTCCGTGCCGTAATTGGCATTGCTTTTTGCTGGCGCTCATTCTGCAATGCGACGGAGACTGCTACAATGTCTGCCGCTCCATTCCGCGCCGCGCATTTCGCCTGATGGGTTGAAGACCGATGGATTTCGCCAAATTGCTGCAGCGCATGACGGAAGCCGCCGAAGCCAAGGACGGCAAGGGCTTGGCTGCCTGCTTCACCGAAGAGGGCATCTATCACGACTATATCTATGGCGATCATTTGGGCCGTGCCTCGATCGCCGACATGCTGGAGAATTATTTCCACCGCGACGCCACCGATTACCGCTGGCAGTTCTTCGATCCGATCAGCGACGGCAAGATCGGTTATGCCTGGTCGCTCTCGGCATTCACCTCGACCGTGCCGGATTTCAAAGGCCAGCGCGTGGTGATCGACGGCATGAGTCGTTTTGAATTAAGAGATGGCTTGATCGCGGATTACAAAGAATCGGTCAATGGCGGCGTCGCCATGGCGCAGCTCGGCGTGCCGCCGGAGCGTATGGCCAAAGTCTTGCGCCGCTGGGCCGGCAATTTGCAGGCGCGGCCCGAGACCCTTGAATACCTAAAAGGCTCATATCTTAAAAAAGCAAAGTGAGGGAACAGATGCGCGATTTTCAAACCGTGGACGATCTGAAAAAAGAAGTCGGCAAGGAAATCGGCGTCAGCGATTGGGTGATGGTCGATCAGGACCGCATCGATAAATTCGCCGACGCCACCGGCGATCACCAGTGGATCCATATCGATGTCGAGCGCGCCAAAAAAGACATGCCGGGCGGTAAGACCATCGCGCATGGCTATCTGACGTTGTCGCTTCTGCCAATGCTGACGGCGCAGATCGGCAAGGTGAAGCAGGTCTCGCGTGGCATCAATTACGGCTCCAACAAGGTGCGCTTCACCAACATGGTGCCGGCCGGCTCGCGGGTGCGGGCGCGGCAAAAGCTGATCGCCGCCGATCCGGTGGGCGGCGGCGGCACGCGCTTCACCAACGAAGTGACGATCGAGATCGAGGGCAACGACAAGCCCGCTTGCGTGGCCGAGGTCATGAGCATCGTTTATCCGTAGTTTTTGGCCGTAACGTTTAGCAGCGTTCAACATTCAGGCAGTAGGCGATGAGTTTCCT
>JBBSNV010000398.1:0-2804 GCA_038260375.1 Reyranellales bacterium | reverse complement strand
TCGGCAGCGCTGTTCGGCGATGGCGCCGCAGCCACCATCGTATGCGGCGCCGATAGCGTTACGGCACAATGGCCGAACGATCCGCGCAGCCTGAGCCAGCTGGGCCCACGCATTCTGGGCACCGGCTCGGTGTTCTATCCCGGTTCTGAAGACATCATGGGTTGGGCCATTTCCGAGAAAGGCTTCAAGATCGTGCTGTCGGCGCGGCTGCCCGATTTCATTCGCCAACATCTACCGCACGATGTCGATTCTTTCCTGGCGCGCTACAAGCTGCAGCGCTCCGATATCGGCAATTGGGTGATCCATACCGGCGGCCCCAAAGTGCTGGAAGCGATCGAGGACAGCCTGGCTTTGCCGCAGGACGCGCTGTTGCCGTCCTGGGAGTGCTTGCGCCAATACGGCAATCTTTCCTCGGCATCGGTGCTGTTGGTGTTGGAAGATTTCGTCAAGAACCGGCGGCCGCCGCCGGGCACCTTGGGTGTGCTGATGGCGATGGGGCCGGGCTTCTGCTCGGAAATGCTGCTGCTGCAATGGTGAAAGGGCAGCCCCCAACTCAAGCCGATGTCGTCGTGCTGGGCGGCGGTCCGGCCGGCCTGGCCGCTGCCATAGCCGCACGCCAAGTCGGACTGAGCGTGGTGTTGGTCGACCATGCCCGTTTTCCCATCGACAAGGCCTGCGGCGAAGGTTTGATGCCCGATGGCGTAGCCGCGTTGCGGAGCCTGGGCATCGAATTGCCGCCCACGCGCAGCGCGCCCTTCCGTGGCATTCGCTTCGTCGATGGCGAGCTAGAAGCCGAAGCCGCGTTCGCTAAAGGCTGCGGCCGCGGCGTGGAGCGACCCGAACTGCATCGGCTGCTGGCCGAACGCGCGCAAGCCTTGGGTGTTATCGCCTGCTGGCAAAGCGATGCGCAAGTCATGGCGTCCAATCTCGTCGCCGTCGACGGCCGCAGCGTGCATTGCCGTTGGATCGTCGGCGCCGATGGGCTGCAATCGCGGCTGCGTCGCCATCTGGAAATCGCTCCCCATTGGCAGGGCGCCAAACGCATCGGCTTGCGCCGGCATTTCCGCGTGGCGCCCTGGACCGATCTGGTCGAAGTCCATTGGTCGGAAAAAGGCCAGGCTTATGTCACGCCGGTAACGGCGGACCGGATTTGCGTGGCGATGATCGACGATTCCGCGTCGCTGCGTTTTGCCGAACTCGACCGCTATTTTCCCGAATTGGCGCGCCGCCTGCGCGACGCCGATCCGATCGATGTGCCGCGCGGCAGCCTTTCGACATCGGCGACTTGGCGCCGCGTTACCCAAAACAGCTTCGCTTTGGTGGGCGATGCGTCGGCCTCGGTCGACGCCATCACCGGTGAAGGCATGGCATTGGCATTTCGTCAGGCGCTGGCGCTGGCCCCGGCATTGGTGTCGGGCAATCTCGATCATTACGAAAAAGCCCATCGCCGCCTGCACCGCAAGCCGATGATCATGGCGCGGCTGTTATTGCTGATGGGCCGGCATAAGCGCTTGCGCCGTCTGGTGCTGCGCCTGCTGGCGGCGCAACCGCGCCTGTTCGAGCGGCTGTTGGCGCTGCATATCGGCGGCAAAAACCCGGTCGATCGATCCCTTTGCCTGGAAGCGTTTTAGCCGCTCGGCGCCACGCCCAGCGCGCGAACGAAACGATCGCGCAACACCGCGCCGTCCTTGGGCGGCAGCACCAGCGGCAACACCTCCATCCGCACCTTGAACACGCGCGACGTCAGTTTCTTGCCGGTCGCGAGCGCATTGACGGCGCGCGCCACATCGCGCTCCTGCCGCGCCGTTCCCGCATCGGCGATGCCGCAGGCTTTGGCGATAGCCGCGATGTCGCTGCCGCGCGCGGTGTTGGTGCGCTGCCCGCCGGTCTCGCCGTAATGTTCGTTGTCGAGCACGGCGATGCCCAATGGCCGGCTTAAGCGCGCCCGCCGTGGTCAGTGAAGTCATGTCCATCAGCATCTCGCCATCGCCGGTGATGGCCAGCACGCGGCGTTTGGGTTGCGCTAACGCTAAGCCAAGCGCCAGCGACACCGCGCCGCCCATCGCACCCCATAACGGAAAGATCAGGTCGCGATCGCCCGAAGCCGTGGCGTCCCACGCCGCCGAACCCAACAACTGAAACGGCCGCGCAACAGCTTTTCCAACACTTGATCGTCGCTGCTCTGCATCAGATGCTCACCATTGTTTCATCTCAGTTCAGACCCTGAACAGAAAGCCTGGGACTGCGGTCTTCCTGCGCCTGGATCAGCTGCCGCGCCGCGCCGGACTGGCCGCTGCGCAGATAGGCCGCGATCAAGGTGCCGAGCACCAGATCGCGTTGCGCCCGGCTGCCGCCGATGCGCACCGTCTGCGCCAGGGCCGGCTGCAGCACGGCGATGGCTTGGGGCCAGTCGCCCGCCTCGTAAGCGGCAAAACCGCGCGCCAGTTGCGGCACCACCGTTCCCATCGGCGAGCGAGGCGCGATCTCCTCCAATTCCGCCACAAATTCGGCAATGCCCATGCCGTTGGCGGTCGCGGCGCGCGTCAGCGCGCGATGCACGTCGACGAAGCCGATGCCGCTTTTGGGAAACGCCTTGTCAGTGTAGTCGCGCAGCCGATGCCAATGTGCCAGGTTGCGCTTTTCGCCGGCCAGTTCGGCGCGCCACAGGAAGGCCGGCGCATCGGTGGCGACGTTGAGTGGCGGGCCCCAGGCGCCACCAGGCTGCACCTGCTGCTCGTAAACCTGCCAGGCGCGCGCCGTGTCGCCCAAGGCCAGCGCGCTGAGCGCCACGTGCCACGACAGGT
>JBBSNV010000397.1:0-2814 GCA_038260375.1 Reyranellales bacterium | reverse complement strand
TGATCGGCGAGCGCGGCGTGGGCGTTTCCGCCGGCCAGCGCCAGTTGATCTGCATAGCCCGCGCCCTGATCCGCAATCCACGCGTCATCATCCTCGATGAGGCGACCAGCGCGCTCGATCCGGCGACCGAGGAGCACTTGTTGCGCAACCTAAAACGCAGCGCGCGCGGCCGTACCATTATCATCATTACCCACCGGATGGCTCCGTTGGCGATCGCCGACAAGGTCGCGCTGGTGATTGGCGGCCGCGTCGAGCGAGTCGGCGCGCCGCAAGACGTCATGGCCTTCGCCAAAATCCGCATGGCCGAGGCCGCGCGCGAACCGGGCGAAGACCTGGCCGGCCAGTTGGCCCGTGGCGCCTGAACCATGAACGACACCAGACTCAAGATCGCGCCGAACGACCGCAGGCCCAACCTGCCTTCGACTCAAAATCGCGGCCTGGTCGACGCGCTGGCCGATGGCGATTTTGGTCGCACCCAGAGCAAATTCATCGATTTCATGCCCGACGTGGAGGCAATCTCGCGCCGCCGGCATTCGCCGTTCGCCACGGTTTTGGTGGCGTTCTGCTGCTTGTTCGTGCTCGCCGCGGTGACGTGGATGATGCTGTTCGACGTCGAGCAGGTCGTCACCGCGCAAGGCGTGGCGCGCCCGGCCAGTAAAGTGAAACTGATCAACCATCCCGATGGCGGCCGCGTCGTCGACATTCCGGTCAAGGATGGCGACACGGTCAAAGCGGGCGACGTGCTGCTGCGCCTCGATGGCGAACAAGTGAAGCAGGAAATCGGCAAGTTGGAAGCCGCTTGGTACAACTTGGCAGCCGAGGTGGTGCGCCTGCAGGCCGAAGCCGGCGGCACCACGCCGGTGTTCGACCAAACGTTTGCGCCGCGCCCCGATATCGTAACCGGCGAGCAGCGGCTGTACGAAGCCCGGCAGATTGAACTGATCACGCATCGCAATCAGGCCGATTCCGCTATCGCCCAGATCAATACCAAAATCGATTCGCTGACCGCCCGAATCGCCAGCGCGGCCAAGTCCCTAGCGCTGTTGAGCCAGCAAGCGGCGGGCTTACGCAAATTGGCAGATGAGGGATTTTACTCGCGCCTGCAGTATCAGAGCACGCAACGCAAGGTGATCGAAGAGTCCAGCGCCCTGGACACCGCCAAAGGCGATTTAACGCAGGCGCAAAAGGAACTCGCCGGCGCGATCGAAAAGCGCAGCGCGGTGGACGGCGAGTGGCGCTCGCTCGTGCTGAAGCGGCTAGGCGACGCCATCGCCGAACGCGACCGGGCCGAAGGTGCGTTACGCCAGCAAAACGCGCTGTTGCAAAATCTCGTGATCCGCTCGCCGATCGCCGGCATTGTGCAAGGCTTGCGCTTCAATACGGTCGGTCAGGCCATGAAGTCCGGCGAAGTGGTTATGAACATCGTGCCGATCGACGACAATCTGCTGATCGAAACGAAAGTCACCAACGACGACATCGGCTACGTGCGAGTGGGCCAGCCGGCGACGGTGAAAATCCAGACCTACGACTGGGCCCGCTACGGCACGCTCAAGGGCGTGGTCGAACAGATTTCAGCCGACGCTACGAGCGACGAGCGCAGCGGCGCGCCTTATTTCACCGTGTGGATCCGGACCGAAGAAAATCACCTGACCCGCGCCGGCATCCAATACCCGATCTTGCCGGGCATGACCGGCACGGCCGATCTGCGCATCGGCGAGCGCTCGATCATGTCCTATTTCATGGACCGTCTGACCCGGAGCTTGGACTCGTCGTTCAAGGAACGCTGACCACCAATCCGCGTTCGCTCATTTCGGCGATCGCCGCCGCCACGTCGCGGTCGATCTCGGCCGGCGCCTGGTCGGGGAAGGCCTGGCGCACCACACCCTGCAAATCCGCAAGCGAACTGGCCTCGCCCAGCAGCCGCCACAGACCGCGCGAGATTGCGTCGAGAAAATAGATTTCCTGGGACTTGGGCTCGACCAGAAAAACGCCGTCGTCGATTTCGGTCTCGCTGACGCCAGCCTGGCGCGTAAATCGCATCGTTTATCCCGCTACTGCCGCCTGCACTTCCAGCGCCGCCTTGGCGCTGTCGTCGTACTGCAAATGCCAGCACGGCACGCCTGCGGTCAAGTCTCCCACTGCGGCTAAAAACTTCACCGCCGCCATTTGCGGTGCATGCATTTGTTCGAGCACCACGCGATTGGCCGCAGCGCGCCCCGCCGGCCGCAGAATGACTCCGCCGCTGTCCCGCCGCTCCGGCAGAAACACCGCGCCCAGTGCCGCGGCTTCGCCGAAATGGGCTAGGTCGGCCGGCAGCGGCAAAAAGCCTACATTGCCGCCGGCCTTGACCAGGTGGCGCGCGACGAATTCCGCAAACAACTGCCCGGCGGCGGGATGCGGCGGATGGCGCACCCGCGGCGTGAGGCCCAGCGCCACACCGAACGGCGCCGTTTGCCTGTCGCGCAGCGGGCCGACCAGCAGCCGGTCGTCGGCAAACAGCCGGCAACCGCGCGCCGCCAATTGCAGGGCCAGGCTGCTTTTGCCGCTCAGGGACGGACCGACGAACAACGCCAATTTGCCGGCAATCGATACGGCCGAACTATGCAGCTCGGCCAGGCCGCCAACCCGACCCGCCGCGACATGCGACAGCAAATCGGCCAGCCGATTGACGCCGTCGAACTCGCTTATACCGTCAAGCTCTTCCTCGCGCCGCGCGGCGACGTAAGCCCCGATGCGCGAACCGATGCGGCGTAGAACAATATCGGCCGGGGCGTCTTGGTCGACGACCCGGCACGGCCAGTTGAGCAGAAACAC
>JBBSNV010000396.1:0-2840 GCA_038260375.1 Reyranellales bacterium | reverse complement strand
ATTTCTGCTGACCTTCAGCCTGTTCAACATCGTGCCGACCATCGTCGAAATGGCCTTGGTCACGGCGATCTTGTGGGGGCTGTCCGATTGGACCTTCGCCGCGGTGATCGTCGGCACCATCGCGGTCTATATCGCCTTCACCCTGACCATCACCGAATGGCGCACCAAATACGTGCGTCAGATGAACCAGACCGATACCGAGGCCAATACCAAAGCGATCGACTCGCTGCTCAATTTCGAGACCGTGAAGTATTTCGGCAATGAAGAGCACGAGGCCGAGCGCTTCGACCGTTCGCGCCAGCGCTACGAGCGCGCCGCGGTGCGCTCCAAGGGCACGCTATCGGCGTTGAATATTGGCCAGGGCGTGGTGATTGCCGCCGGCCTGGTCGCGGTGATGGTGATGGCCGGCCAAGGGGTTGCCGCGGGCCGCATGACGGTGGGCGACTTCGTGCTGGTGAACACCTATCTGGTTCAGCTCTACATGCCGCTGAACTTCCTGGGTTTCGTCTATCGCGAGATCCGCCAGTCGCTGGTCAACATGGAGCAGATGTTCGCGCTGCTCAGCATCAACGCGGAGATCGCCGACAGCCCCGCCGCCAAGCCTCTGGCGGTGAGCCAGGGCGTAGTCGAGTTCAGCCATGTCGATTTTCGCTACGAGGCCAACCGCGCCATCCTGCACGACGTCAGCTTCCGCGTGCCGGCCGGCCACACCGTGGCGATCGTCGGCCCGTCGGGCGCCGGCAAATCGACCGTGTCGCGCATCCTGTTCCGCTTCTACGACGTGGCGGCCGGCAAGGTGACGATCGACGGCCAGGACATCCGCGACATCACGCAAAAGAGCCTGCGCGCGGCCATCGGCATCGTCCCGCAGGACACCGTACTGTTCAACGACACGATCTATTACAACATCGCTTATGGCCGGCCCTCGGCCACGACCGAAGAGATCGAGCAAGCGGCCAGGCTGGCGCGCATCCACGACTTCATCGTCAGCTTGCCCGAGGGCTACAAAACCATGGTGGGCGAGCGTGGCCTGAAACTGTCGGGTGGCGAGAAGCAGCGCGTCGCCATCGCGCGCACCATTTTGAAAAATCCACCGATTCTACTGTTCGACGAAGCCACCTCCGCGCTCGACACCCAGACCGAACGCGAGATCCAGAATTCGCTGAAGGAGGTGTCGCGCTCGCGCACCACCTTGGTGATTGCGCATCGGCTCTCCACTGTGGTCGATGCCGAAGAAATCATTGTGTTGGAGGCTGGCCGCATCGTCGAGCGCGGCGCGCATTACGAGCTGTTGGCGCGCGATGGGCTCTATGCGGTGATGTGGCGGCGCCAGCAGGAAGCGCAACAAGCTTCGGCCGCAGCCGAGCCTGAATCGTTGCGAGAGCAAGGCCATTTGCGCGGCGCTGCCGCGGGCGAGTAGGTGTTCGGCCAGCACTCGGTTTGGACGAGGATATTTGCGCTCAACTGAAAATACTTAGACCGATGGGTTGCGGGTCAAGCCGCGACCGCCACGTCATTTTGCCGTGCTTTTTACGCAACGTATAGCGAGTCTATCACTGTTGCAATCCGCTCTTATACGGTGGTTCTAATACTCTTAGCTCTTTATTTTATATAGGTATCAACACTCCTAATACGTGCATATAGAAAGAAAAGACTCGGAAAAGTAGAACCAACCCTCTTGCGCTGCCGTTTTCAATATAGCGAAATTTTATGGAGGGTGTCATGCGTTCATTGATGGTTATTAGTGGCTTTTGCCTACTGGCATCGACCGCGCTGACCGCGCCGGCTTTTGCCGACCCGTGTAAAGGGCCAGCGGCCATGTTGTCGAAGGATCAATTGCGAGATCTGGCGGTGAATGGCTGCCCGACCGCGATGGGCAGCGAAGGCTCCACCAGTAGCGCCAATGCCGGCAACGCCGGCGGCGTCGCCGATCCCGGCACACCAGGGACTCCGGGCACACCAGGGACTCCGGGCGCCGGCGATCCTGGCAACACGGGCAATCCCGGCACGCCCGGCAATAATGGCGGCGTCAATGTCGGCGTCGGGACTAACGCGGCCACGGGCAATTCCGGCGGCATCAATGCCGGTGTCGGCAGCAACGCCGCGTCGGGCAATAGCGGCGGTGTGAATGCCGGCGTCGGTAACAGCGCTGCCACCGGAAACAGCGGCGGCATCAACGCGGGTGTCGGCAGCCATGCCGCATCGGGCAATAGCGGCGGTGTCAATGCCGGTGTCGGGCGCGGCGCTGCTGCTGGTAACACCGGCGGCATCAATGCCGGGATCGGCAACAATGCTGCCAGCGGTAACAGCCACGGCGTGAATGCGGGCGTCGGCAACAACGCCGCCAGCAGCACCAGCGGCATAAATGCTGGTGTCGGTCCAGATGCGGCCTCGCAAAACACGGGCGGCATCAATGCCGGCGTTGGCAATAACGCTGCGTCCCACAATAGCGGCGGCCTCAACGTTGGCGTCGGCAACAATGCCGCCACCAACAACACAGGTGGCATCAACGCGGGCATCGGCAACAACGCCAGCTCCGGCAATTCCGGAGGCGTCAATGCCGGCGTCGGCAACAATGCCGCCAATGGCATTGGCAGCGTGGGCGGCGGCAATACCGGCCAGGATAGCGGCGGCGTCGGCGTCGGCGGCGTCGGCGTCGGTAGCGGCACCGGTACCGCCAGCTCTGGCGCAAGCGGCTCGGGCGGCGGCTCAGGCGTCGGTGCTGGCGTGGGCGTCGGCACGGCCAGCGTCGGTGCTGGTGTCGGCGCAGGGGTCGGTAGTGGTAGCGGCACCGGTGCGGCCGGTGCCAGCGGTACCGGCGGCGGCTCCGGTGTCGGCGT
>JBBSNV010000395.1:0-2844 GCA_038260375.1 Reyranellales bacterium | reverse complement strand
CGCCTGGCAAAAATCCTCCTGATGCAATCGCGTTACGTTGCGCTCGCCCGCGAGGTGGCGGTCGTAGCGTTCGACCAGCAGAAACTTTTCGCCGCCCGCGCTGCGCATTTGCGCCGCCGCCGCCTCGATCCCGACTTCGCGCGCCAGTCGCAAGCAGAGCAACTCGTTCTCCACCGTGTCGTGAAACCGGACATGCGCCGGCTTGAGGATGTGGGTCGAGGCGGCGCCATTCAGCGGCAGATGGATCTTGCCGTCGAACACCGCTACGGCCAGCTTGCTCTGGGCGCCGGCCAGCGACATGTGCACGCCCTCTTCGCCCGCCAGCAACGGCCGTTGCGGCAGCCGGTCGAGGGCGGCGGCCAGTTGCGTGTCGCTCAGCGCACGAGAGTCGCCGGCATCGCGCGGTTGGGGCTGACCGATGCACAACGCGCCCGCTGTGTCGCGACCGATCTCCTCCAGCAAACTATAAACGTCGCCTTGGGCATGTCCTAGCAACCGGCCAATCGTTGCCAGTTGCTGCTCCTCTGGCAGTAGATTGGCGAACCACGGCGTGACGAATTGAGACTCGAACGCGTCGTGCCCCAACGGCATGCCGACCGAAATGGCAAAAGCGTCGTCATCCTCGCGCCATTGTTCGGCATAGCGAAATTCCAAACTGGGCGGACTGTTGCTGTTTTGCCTGACCTGTCCGACCAGCCGGTCTTGATAATAAACGTCGAGCATGGTCAGCGCTTATCGCTGGCGCTGAGGTTCAGGCGCAGCAGATTTGCCGCCTTCAGCGCCAGGCCCAGCCGCACCGTCTCCTTGCCGCTTTCCAAATCGACGACGAAGCGTTCGCCCGTGCCTATGGCTAAGGCGAGCTGTTGCTGCGTCAGGCTTTGCCGCTTACGCGCCTGGCGCACGGCAGCACCGAATTCGGCGGCATTTCTCAGCAAATCGGAGGACATGGCGTTTCCCGCTATTCTTACCGATCGGTAAGTTACAGCGCATTAGGCCAAAAGGAAAGCCCGTTCTTACCGCTCGGTAAGAAATCAACCGATTAGGCTAATACTTCGCCAAATCTTCCCGATCGGTAAGATTAAACTCGCGACCCGTCCCCCAAACGATATGTCCATAAAACATGATTTTTTCGACATATTTTATGAACATGTCGATGGCATCGACATGTCGATCAATACGATTTCGGCAAGCCCAGCGCCTTCTCGGCGATGTGGCACAGGATCAGTTGCTGGCTGACCGGCGCGATGCGCGCGATCATGATCTCGCGGAAATAACGCTCGACGTGGAATTCCTTGGCGTAGCCGTAGCCGCCATGCGTCATCACCGCGCGCAGGCAGGCATTGTAGCCGGCTTCGGCGCCGAGATATTTGGCGGCGTTGGCTTCGGGCCCGCACGGCTTGCCGCTGTCGTACAGCCAGGCCGCTTTGTAAGCCATCAGCTCGGCTGCTTCCAATTCCATCCAGCTTTCGGCCAGCGGATGTTGGATACCCTGGTTCTGGCCGATCGGCCGGTTGAACACCACGCGCTCCTTGGCGTATTGCGCGGCGCGGGCCAGCGCCAGCTTGCCGATGCCGATCGCCTCGGCCGCGATCAGGATGCGCTCCGGATTCAAGCCGTGCAGCAGATAGTGGAAGCCCTTGCCCTCTTCGCCGATGCGATCTTCCAGCGGCACTTTCAAGCCGTCGATGAACACCTGGTTGGAGTCCACCGCCTTGCGCCCCATTTTTTCGATTTCCCGCGCTTCGATGAATTTGCGGTCGAAGTCGGTGTAGAACAGCGACAGCCCGTCGGTCGATTTCTTGCACTGCTCGCGGGGCGTGGTGCGCGCGATCAGCAGCATCTTGTCGGCCACCTGCGCCGTCGTGGTCCACACTTTGCGGCCGTGCACGACATAGGCGTTGCCGGCGCGATCGGCGCGGGTTTCCAGCGCCGTGGTGTTGAGGCCGGCATTGGGTTCGGTCACGGCGAAGCAGCCCTTGACCTTGCCCTGGATGATCGGCGGCAGCATTCGCTCCTTCTGCTCCTGCGTGCCGAACACCACGATCGGGTTGGGGCCGAACACGTTGAGATGGATCGCCGAGGCGCCGGCTTGGGTGGCGCCCGATTGCGCCACGGTCTGCAGCATGATCGCCGCTTCCGTGATGCCGAGGCCAGCGCCGCCGAATTCCTCCGGCATGGCGATGCCCAGCCAGCCGGCATCGGCCATGGCGCGATAAAAATCTTCGGGGAAGCCGCCGTGACGGTCCTTCTCCAGCCAATAACGATCGTCGAAGCGCGCGCATACCTTGGCCACGTTGTCGCGGATCTGTTCCTGCTCTTCGCTGATGCCGAAATTCATTTTATGCTCCCGCAATGCCGTCGACCGGCAGCTTAGCGCATCCCCGCGGCAAATGGCCAAGCCCGCGAAGCTGGCCGCAATGCAATCCGCGCAGCGAAAGGCAGCTAGCTTTCCCGCCCGGCCAACAACCGCCGCATCATCGCAAGAAGCTGTTTCGAGCCGAACGGCTTGGCCAGCACTGGCCGATCGCGGAACGCTTGCGGCACGCCCTCACGCCCGTAACCGGTGGCAAAGGCGAACGGCACGCCGCGACTAGCCAGCAACTCCGCCAGTTCGTCGACCGGCCGGCCGGCCAGATTGCCGTCGAGCAGCACCGCGTCGTATTGTTGCTCTACCATCACCCGCCTAGCCTTATCGACTGTGCCGGCGATGCCAACCACGATCATGTTGGCGTCGCTCAACACGCTCTCGATGTCCATCGCCACCAGCACTTCGTCCTCGATCACCAGCACGCGCTTGCCGCGCAGCCCGTCGGCGACCGCGCCGCCGACAGGCGGCGGATCGGG
>JBBSNV010000394.1:0-2846 GCA_038260375.1 Reyranellales bacterium | reverse complement strand
GTGTTCTTCGTCGTGTTCGGCAATGCCTTCCAGGGCGTGCGCGAAGCCGACCGCGCCATGATCGCCAACGCACAGATCCTGGGCGCCTCGCCCTACCGCATCACCATGGCGGTAATCATCCCCTCGGCGATGAGCTGGATCCTGGCCAGCTTGCATGTTTCGTTCGGCTTTGCGCTGGTCGGCGCGGTAGTGGGCGAATTCCTGGGCGCGCGCGAGGGCGTCGGCATGTTGATCTCCACTGCCCAGGGCGCGTTCAACGCCAACGGCGTGTTCGCCGCCATGATCATCCTGGCGGTGTTGGCGCTGGTGGTGGAATTCTTGATTACGCTGGCGGAAGACTTCCTGGTCAAATGGAAGCCGACCCAACACATCGACACCGGGCATTGATTTGCCGGCCGATGCTGCAAGCGCACTGAACACGTCCTGCTGCAACGCCGGCGGCGGGCCGCCCTGCATGAGGCTGGGCTTGTTGCTGGCGCGGGCCGGCGTCGATGTCACGGTGCTGGAAAAGCACGCCGACTTCCTGCGCGACTTCCGCGGCGACACCATTCACCCATCCACTTTACAAGTGATGCATGAGCTTGGCTTGCTCGAAGGCCTGTTGCAGCTGCCGCATCAAAAGGCGGTGGTGCTGAAGGGCCAAATCGGCGACGCCACAATCACCATCGCCGATTTCTCGCATCTGCCCACGGCGTGCCACTTCATCGCGCTGATGCCGCAATGGGATTTCCTGAATTTCCTGGCCCGCGCGGCCAAGCGCTACCCCAACTTTCGCCTATATATGAAAGGCCAAGCGACCACGCTGATCGAGCGCGATGGCAAGATCACAGGCGTGCGCGCCACCACGCCGCAAGGCGCGCTCGAGATCAAAACCGACCTGGTGGTGGGCTGCGACGGGCGACACTCGACCTTGCGCCAGGCAGCAGGCTTCAAGGTGATCGAAACCGGCGCGCCAATGGACGTGTTGTGGTTCCGCCTGTCGCGCCGGGCGGGCGATCCCGACGACACGATGGGCCGCTTCGATCCCGGCCGAATGATGGTGACGATCAATCGCGGCGATTACTGGCAGTGCGCTTACGTCATTCCCAAGGGCTCGCTGGAAAAGCTACGTGGCGCTGGATTGGCAGCGTTTCGCGATTCGATCGCCGCGGCCGCGCCGTTCGCCGCCGATCGCGTTGGCGAGATCGCCGACTGGGACCAAGTCAAGCTGCTAACCGTGGCGGTCGATCATTTGGAGCGTTGGTACAAGCCCGGCCTGCTGCTAATCGGTGACGCTGCGCATGCCATGTCCCCGGTCGGCGGCGTCGGCATCAATCTGGCGATCCAGGACGCGGTCGCCACCGCCAACATCCTGGCCAAACCGTTGCTGGAAAAGCGCCTGACGATCGAGGATTTGCAGCGCTTGCAGAAGCGCCGACTGTGGCCGGCGCGCATGACGCAACGGCTCCAAGTGGCGGTGCAGAATCGCATTATCACGCCAACCTTGGCCAGCACCGTGCCGCTCAAGCCGCCCTTGGCCTTACGGCTGTTCCAGCGCATTCCCTTCCTGCAGCGCATTCCCGCGCGGCTGGTTGGAATGGGCTTCCGGCCGGAGCATATTCGGCAAAAATGAAATAAAGCGACTGATGCCGGAGGCTCAGTCAGCCGTCCACCGCGCAGGTCACCCGCTCGGGCTCCGCAATCGTGCCGACCATCTATGGCACGGCAATCAGCGCCGCTGCCCAAGCCTGGCTCCTGACCAATAACGGTATCGAGCGCCGCGGTGGCGTCCATCTCAGCTTGGGCATGGCACCACAGATGGCCCCGCGTCTCTTTTTCGGGCAGACTGCGGCATGGCCCTGTTGCCCATCACCAACCGAATAAGCATCGACGAGCGCGAGCTGGAAGAAAGCTTCATCCAGGCTTCCGGCCCGGGTGGGCAGAACGTCAACAAAGTGGCGACCGCGGTGCAGTTGCGCTTTGACCTGCGCCATTCGTCCACCCTGCCGTCCGAGGTCAAGTCGCGGCTGATCCGGCTGGCCGGCAAGCGACTGAACAATGACGGCGTGATTGTGATCGTGGCGCGCGAGCACCGCACCCAGGAGCGCAATCGGCAGGCCGCGCGCGACCGGCTGGTCGAGTTGATTCGCGCCGCCACCGTGGTGCCGCGCCGGCGCAAGGCCACGCGCCCTACTCTCAGCAGCAAAAAGCGCCGCCTCGATTCCAAGACCAAAGCCGGCCATACCAAGAAGCTGCGCGGCAAACGTTTCGACGATTGAGGGCCAAAAAACCCTCACCCCGGAAGCGAGCCGCTTTGCTGTAGCGAAGCGCCGAGCTATCCGGGGCCCATGTCTCATCAACGACGGTCGTCATACGTAACAACAAGCGAGCTCATCTTATCTTCACCTCTCCCCGCTTTAGCGGGGAGAGGAAGACTGATCGAGCGCGGCAGCGCGAGAGCAGTCCGGTGAGGGGCATGGTTTGTCGAGAAGCCGGTGCCCCCTCACCCTCCCATTGCTTCGCAATGGGCCCCTCCCTCTCCCCGCTAAAGCGGGGCGAGGGAGGCTTACGCCCACATTACACTTCATCAGTCCACGGCATGCCGTGATCGCCGCGCGAAGACCCTAACCCACCGCCCGATCGCGGCCTTCCCAATATTTCTTGCGGATCTCGCGCTTCAGCACTTTGCCCACCGCGCTGCGCGGCAGCGAGTCGATGAAATCGATGCTCTTGGGCGCTTTCATGCCGCCCAACTCGGCCTTGGCAAAGGCGATCAACTCCTCGGCGCCAGTATTGGCGCCGGACTGAAGCTGCACCACCGCCTTGACCGCCTCGCCCCATTTCTCGTCGGGCACGCCAATCACCGC
>JBBSNV010000393.1:0-2868 GCA_038260375.1 Reyranellales bacterium | reverse complement strand
TTCCACACCGCGCGCTGGGATCATTCGGTGGCGCTCGATGGCAAGCGGGTTGGCATCATCGGCACCGGCTCAACCGCGATCCAGGTCGTGCCGGCGATCGTCGAGCGTGTGCAGCGGCTGTTCCTGTTCCAGCGCACGCCGCAATGGATCTTGCCGCTGCCCAACCCAGCCTATAACGACGACGAAAAGGCGATGTATCGCAACTCGCCCGACACCTTGCGCCAGACTTATGAGTTCCTCAGCCAGCGCCTGGTCGATACTTTTGCCAAAGCAGTGATCGGCGATCAGGACCAACTCAAGATGCTTGAGGAGATCTGCCGTTTCAATCTCGAGAACAACGTGCTGGACCCGGCGCTGCGCCGCCGCCTGACGCCCAATTACCAGGTCGCCTGCAAGCGGCTGATCATGTCCGATGCGTTCTATCCGGCGATCGGGCAGCCCAATGCCGAACTGGTGACCGACGCTATCGAGCGCATCGAAGTCAACGGCGTGCGGCTGAACGATGGCAGGCTAATCGAACTCGACGTGCTGGTGCTGGCCACCGGCTTCGACGGCCATGCCTTCATGCGGCCGATGCAGATCATCGGTCGCGACGGACGCAGCTTGAACGAGGCCTGGGCGCAATCGGCGCAAGCCTATCGTTCGGTGGCGATGCCGGACTTCCCCAATTTCTTCATGCTGATCGGCCCCAACAGTCCGATCGGCAATTTCTCGGTGATCAAGATTTCCGAACTGCAGATCGATTACATCCTGCAATTGATGGCAGCGGTGCGTGCGCCTTATCGCTCTATCGCACCCAAGTCGGAGGCCACCACCGCCTTCAACCGTGCCCTGCGCGCAGCGATGCAGGGCACGGTGTGGGTCAGCGGCTGCAAGAGCTGGTATCTCGACAAGAACGGCAACCCGGCGCTATGGCCGTGGAGCTTCGACCGCTTCCGCGACGAGATGCAGGCGCCCAAGTTGGACGATTTCGACCTGGTCGCTTGAGCATTACCGCTTCTTGTCGCGCCGATCCTCCTTGCGCGCGGCGTTGTATTCGGCCCGCACCGCAATCACGTCGGGCGATTGCTTGTTGAGCTTCTCCGCCGCGTCAATGGCGTTGTCGGCCGCCTTAAGATCATCTTTTTTAATTGCATCGCGCGCCTGCGCTACCAGCGCCGCGATCTTGTCGGCCATGGCCTTATCGCCAGAAGCAGGCGTGGCGCCACCGGTCGTTGCCGGCGGAGGCACAGGCGCGGGCGGCGGCGTCGGTTGGGCACTCGGTGCCGGAGCAGGCGCGGGTGCCGGCGCAGGAGCCGGAGCCGGAGCCGGAGCTGGCTTGGGAGCGGCCGCGATCTTTTGCTTGTCGACATCGGCGCGCACGGCAATCACCGTCGGCGCCCGTGGATCGATCTTCTCGGCCGCGGCAATCGCCGTTTCCGCACCCGCCAGATCCTTTTTAGCCAGAGCGGCACGCGCCTGTCCAAGCAACACGCCGATACGATCGGCGTTGGCTTTGTCGGCCGCCGCTTTAGTCGCCGCTGCCTTTTGCTTTTCCAGATCGGCGCGCGCGCCCGCGACCAGCGGCGACTTGGAATCGATTTTCTCCGCTGCCGCGATGGCTTTTTCCGCGCCGGCGAAATCATTCTTGGCCAGTGCAGCCCGCGCCTGGCCCAGCAGCACGACGATGCGGTCGTTATTGGCTTTGTCTGCCGCCGCTTTAACGGCGACCGCTTTCTGCTGATTAAGTTCGGCGCGCAATGCCACGACGTTGCCCGCTTTGCCATCGATCTTTTCCGCCGCGACGATCGCTTGCTCCGCTCCGGCTAGATCGTTCTTGCTTAGCGCCGTGCGGGCCTGGCCGATCAGCACCACGATACGATCGTTGCTGGGCTTTTGCGGATCGACCGTGTCGATGGGTTTGCCATCCGGCCCGACCTGCCATGCTTTGCGGCCGTCGGCGACGCGCTTTTGCAAATCGTCCCAGCCCTTGTAGTTGGGATATTTGCGTTGGCCCTCGCGCACCAATTGCTCGGCCGCCGGATATTGATTGCGCTTGATCGCGTTATCGACCGCTCCCGTGATGTCGGCGATGTCCTTTTCCTGGCGGCGGCGATCGCCCTGCTGGCGCTCGATATCCGCGCGCGCCACCGCGATGTCCGGGAGTTTGGGATATATTTTTTCCGCTTCGTCCAACAAGCGGTCGGCATCCTTATAGTCGCCCTTGCTGGCTTGCTGGCGCGCCTGGCCGATCAGGTCGACGGCTTTCTTGCGGCGTTCCTGCTGATCGCGCGTCTGGCGATCGTTGCCCTGACGGGCAGCAGCGATGTCGCGCTGGAGTTCTGCCCAGCCCGTATAGTTCGGGTAACGCTTGCGACCATCTTGCAACAGGCGTTCGGCATCATCGAATTGCTTGCGCAGAATCGAATCGTCGATCGCATTGGTCAAGCGGCGGACATCTTCGTTCTGCACCTGGGCCCGCACGCGCAAGCGGCTGAGATCGCTCTGCGCCTGGCTGATTTCCGGCAGGCCTGGCGTGGTCTGGTCGGCCAGGGCCAATTGGCGCTCGGCATAGCCGTAATCGCCCTTATCCATGGCTTGGCGCGCGGCGGCCACGTAGTTACGCGACAGGCGCAACCGCTCCTGCCACTGCGCCTGGGCTTTGATCTGCGCCAGCTGGTTGGAATAATTGCGATAGGACTGCTCTTGCGGATACCGCTGGCGCGCGCTGCCGATCAAACGCTCGGCTTCCCACAAATTGTAAGACTGAAAGGCACGGTCGATGGCGGCGTTGTATTGATATTGCTCGCGCAGATTCTGGTCGCGTGCCGCGCGTTGGCGGCCGATCTCGGCGCGGGCTTGGCCGATTTCCGAGAAGTTGGGATAGCT
>JBBSNV010000392.1:0-2873 GCA_038260375.1 Reyranellales bacterium | reverse complement strand
GGCGTCACCACCGGCATCGGCGAGGACGAAATCCTGTCCATGTTCACCGGCATGGTCAAACAGCGCCGCGATTCGATCGCATTGTACGAGCAGGGCAATCGGCCCGAGCTGGCGCAAAAGGAAAAGGACGAGATCACGCTGATCGAATCCTACATGCCCCAACAACTCGACGAGGCGGGCGTGCAGGCCGCCATCGCCAAGGCCAAGGCCGAGACCGGCGCGGCGAGTGTCAAGGACATGGGCGCGGTGATGGCCTGGCTGAAGGCGAATTACGCCGGGCAGATGGATTTCGCCAAAGCCGCGCAAGCGGTGCGGCAAAGCCTGGGCTGAGCGAGCTCACCGATCCCGCGAAAATAGTCGGTTATCCCCGCTATCCTGTCCGGCGGCCGATGCGCCGCCGAGCAAAATTTGCCACCATAGGCTATCGACACTTTCCCACAGGATTGCCGTGCCCATGGCGTTCACGCCCGATTTTCTCGACGAGTTGCGCAGCCGCCTGAGCTTGTCGGAGATCGTCGGGCGGCGCGTGGCGTTGAAGAAAAAGGGCCGCAGCGAATTCTCCGGCCTGTGCCCGTTCCACAATGAAAAAACACCCTCCTTCACGGTCAATGACCAGAAGAGCTTCTTCCACTGCTTCGGCTGCGGCGCCCATGGCGATGCCGTAGGCTTCGTCATGCGCAGCGAGGGCTTGCCCTTCCCCGAAGCGGTCGAGCGGCTGGCGCGCGAGGCCGGGCTGGCGCTGCCGGTGTCCAGCCCGCAGGAGCGCGAACGGGCCCAGCAAGCCGCCACCTTGCAGGATGCCGTGGAAAAGGCTGCCGTCTGGTTCGAACGCAATCTTTGGTCGCCCGATGGGGCCGCGGCGCTGACCTATCTGCGCCGCCGCGGCTTGAGCGACGAGACCATCCGCAACTTCCGCCTCGGCTTCGCGCCCGACCGGCGCGACGGGTTGCGCCAAGCGTTGATGTCGAACGCCTTGCCGGAAGGCCTGTTGGTCGAATCCGGCCTACTGATCCAACCCGACGAAGGCCGTACCACCTACGATCGCTTCCGCGGCCGCGTCATGTTCCCGATTCAAGATCGGCGCGGCCATGTCGTGGCATTCGGCGGTCGCATCCTGGGCGAAGGCGAGCCTAAATATCTGAATTCTCCCGAGACGCCGCTGTTCCACAAAGGCGAGATGCTGTTCGCCTATTCGCGCGCACGCGGCGCAGTGCATGACGGCGCCACCGCCATCGTGGCCGAAGGCTATATGGACGTGATCGCGCTGCATCAGGCGGGCTTCACCGGCGCGGTGGCGCCCCTCGGCACCGCACTGACGGAAGGCCAACTCGGCCTGCTGTGGCGCATCGCCGACGAGCCAGCTTTGTGCTTCGATGGCGACAATGCCGGTGCGCGGGCTGCGTTGCGTGCCGCCGACCGCGCCTTGCCGATGCTGAAGCCGGGCAAGAGCTTGCGTTTCGTGGCGCTGCCGGCGGGAGAGGATCCCGACACGTTGATCCAAGGTCGTGGTGCCGACGCGTTTCGCGCGCTGTTAGCAAGTGCCGAACCGCTGGCCGAGATCGTCTGGCGCCAGGAAACGATCAACAAGCCGGCCGACACGCCCGAGCGGCGCGCCAGCATCGAGACCACGTTGATGAAGCGGGTGGCCAGCATCGCCGATCCGACGGTACAGCAATACTACCGTCGTGAATGGCGTGACCGCTTATGGCGTAGCTTTACCCCACCCCGCCCCACGCTGCCCAACCGCCTGGGCAGCTCTACGCGCTACAATAAAGACTGGGGCCGTGGTGGTGGGATGGGCGCTCATCGTTATCGCCCAGACCTGCGTGAGCGCGGGCCGCTCACGACCCTCATGCCCAACCGGCTGGAAGCGGGCGATCCGCTGGTCGGCGAACGAAATTTGCTCGCCGCTTTGGTGCGCCGGCCGACGCTGATCCCGCTTGTGGCCGAGGAATTGGCGCATGTGCTGCTGCAGGACCGCCGCCACGAAGCCCTGCGCGCGGCCATGCTGGGCTGGGCCACGGGCACCGTCGCAGGCTCGCTAGGCTCAGACAGCGTTCAGGGCATGGCAGATAACGGCGAAAACCATGACGAGGCCATTGAAAAAGGCGCGTTCCTGGCCCATTTAGCCGATCTCGCCTTACTCGCCGTGGCGCAGGAAGTGCTGGGCGCCACCGCCGCTTCGGTCGGCGATCAGCCCGCTTTGGCAGCGCAAGCCGGCCAATGGCGCTATGCCGCCTCGCTACATAATGCCGAGATCGGCCGGGGGGCGATGCTGGCGGAGGCGGTCAAGGCTTACGAAGAAAGCCCGACCGACGAGAACTGGATACGGCTGCAGGCCTTGATCGACCAGGTTTCGCCCGTCCCGCCAGTGGGTTAGGCCTGATTCGGCCTATTTGCCGATCGCCCGGATCAGGGCTGGCAGCAAGACGACGAGATCAGTATAAAGAGCGGCTATTTTCGGCGCCCCGCGTAGCTTCTGGACTTGGCGCCCCCCTTGAGGATTTAGGGACCATTGATGGCAACCAAACCCGCCCAACAAGCCGAAACACCCGAGAAGAGCGAAGAGACGACCGACAGTCCCTTGCTCGATACTTTGGGCGCCGGCGTCAAGAAGCTGATCGCCAAGGGCAAAGAGCGCGGCTACATCACTTACGACGAGTTGAACGCGGCCATGCCGCCCGACGAAGCCTCGTCGGAGCAGATCGAAGACACCATGGCGATGATGTCCGAAATGGGCATCAATCTGGTCGATAGCGAAGAAGCCGAAGAGACCCCCGCCGAGACGCCGGCTGAGCCCGTCGCCGAGAAAGAAGGCGAGCAGCAGGAAGAGCTGGGCCGCACCGACGATCCGGTGCGCATGTATCTGCGCG
>JBBSNV010000391.1:0-2886 GCA_038260375.1 Reyranellales bacterium | reverse complement strand
GCCTCTGCCGTCTTGATTGTGCTGTCTTTGGTATCGCCAAGCGTGATCGTGGTGCCGGGCGCGGCGGGTGGGCCGCTTTCAGTCGCCATCGTGTCCTAAGATCCGTGAGCCCGTGAAAACGGCGTTGTGAAGTTCGTACCGCCCCGGGCAGCCTAACGTTCCCCGCCGGCCGGGCGCAATCATCGGGCCGGGGTTTTACCCCCAAATCTGCCCCCTGTCCCGCGCTTTTATGTCCAGGTTTTCTCTTGCAATTTCAATAAATTAGCCGGAATGGCGAGGCGGCAACCAAGCCCGGCGGTGGAAAACCCAGTCGTCGGTGGGCCGGAGTTGGCCCTGCCGCCTTGCGATGCGACACTTGCCGGTCATCCGAACGAGGGTACCCGTATGCATCCCACCGACAGCGCTTGCGTCTTTTGCAAAATCGCCGCGGGCCAGATTCCGTGCTTCAAGCTGCACGAGGATGCCGACACTTTGGCGTTCCTCGACATCAACCCGGCCAATGAGGGCCACGCGCTGTCGATCGCCAAGGGCCATTGGCCGACCTTGCATGATATTCCGGTCGAGGCGTTGGCCAAGGTTGCGGCGACAGCCAAAAAGGTGGCGGCGGCCGTGCAGAAACTGCTGGCGCCCGACGGCATCAACCTGCTGCAAGCCAACGGTCCCGGCGCGGCGCAATCGGTGCCGCATTTTCACATGCACATCATGCCGCGCAAATTGGGCGACAATCTCGCGATCAACTGGAAGCTGACGCCGGGCGACATGATCAAGCTGAAACAGTTGCACGCCCGGTTGCTGGCAGCGATGTGACGGCGGCTATTTCGCTTCAGCCTCGGGCTCGGGCAGTTTCACCCAAGAAGGAATCTCCGGCCGCAACGCCACGCCGCCGGCATCGAGCGCGGCGTTGGCTTGTTGTGCCGCTTGCACAACCTCCAGGCGCAGCAGCGCGATGGCGCGGCCGTCATGGCCAGAACGCATTTTGCCGGCATCCTTGCCGGCATAGGTGATCGGCGTGCCAGGCGGTGGCACGGCGCCCTCGATCGCGACCGGCAGCAATCGCTTGCGCACCAGGCCGCGATACTTGGTGCGCGCGGTCAACTCCTGGCCCATGTAGCAGCCTTTTTTCCAGTCGATGCCGTTCAACTCGTCGAAGCCGCTTTCCATCAGCATCGCCTTTTCGATCGGCAAATCGCGCGCGCCATCGGGAATGCCCAGCTTCAGGCGCAGCATTTCGTAATCCGCCCGCTGGCCGATACCGAGCCCGGCGGCGGACAAAGTCATTTCCGCCGTGTCCTTGGGCTGGATGGCGCGGGCGCCCAGCGCCGCCAGGCGCGGATCGACGAAGGCGAGGCCCGATTGCACGGCAACAGCGGCGCCCGGCTCGGGCTTCAGGCCGAGCTTGCTCGCACCGTCGTCGCCAAACGCTAAGCCAACTACCAACTCGTCGCTGACATCCCTGAGCGCCACTTTGGAACGCAGCTTATAGAGCGACAGTTTCTTCTGCAGATCGGGCAGCCGCGCGCGCTCGACATCGATCAGGAGCGACTCGCCCGTCTTGGGGTCAACATGCGCGGCGATGAAGAAGTCGTGCAAATAGCGGCCCTGCGCGGTCAGCAGGGCGGCATAGATGGCGTGGCCGGCATCGACCTTGGCGACGTCGTTGGACACCAGGCCCTGCAGGAAGGCGACGCGATCCTCGCCGCTGACGGCGAGCACGCCACGATCTTCGGCGATGACAAAAGCGGCTGACATGGCAATACCTAAGCCTGCTGGGCTGTTTCCCACAAGTGGGACGCCGTTGCTCCGCCGGCAAGGTTTCCCCACGCCAAGGTTATTGGTAAAACTATCCATGGCAGAAACATTTGACCTTATCGTCCGCGGGGGCATCGTCGCCACGCCCTCCGCTACCGCAACCGCCGATCTGGGCGTGCGCGCCGGGCGCATCGCGGCCATCGGCAATCTGGGCGCGGCCAAAGCGGCCGAAACCTTCGACGCCAAGGGCCTGCATGTGCTGCCCGGTGTGATCGACACCCAGGTGCATTTCCGCGAGCCGGGGCTGGAATACAAAGAGGATCTGGAATCGGGCACGCGCGGCGCCGTGCTGGGCGGCGTGACCGGCGTGTTCGAAATGCCCAACACCAGCCCCTCGACCCTGACCGTAGCCGATTTCGAGTTGAAGATGGGCCGGGCCAAGGGCCGGGCCTGGTCCAACTATGCCTTTTATATGGGGGGGGCGGCGGAGAACGCCGAACAGCTGCGCAGCTTGGAACGGCAACAGGGCTGCAGCGGCGTCAAAGTATTCATGGGCGCCTCGACCGGCACCTTGCTGGTGCCCGACGACGCCACCTTGGAGCGCGTGCTGATCAACGGCCATCGCCGCATGGCGGTGCATTGCGAGGACGAGCCGCGGCTGAAAGAGCGCAAGAAGCTGGCTGAAGTGCCGGGCGCCACGGCGCATCTGCATCCGGTGTGGCGCGATGCCGAATCGGCGCTGTTGGCCACCAAGCGCTTAGTTCATCTGGCGCGCAAGCATGGCAGGCGCGTGCATGTGCTGCACGTCACCACCGCCGAGGAGATGGAATTCCTGGCCCAGCATCGCGACATCGCCACGGTCGAGGTGCTGCCGCAGCATCTCACTTTGGCGGCGCCCGACTGCTACGACCAGCTTGGCACCCTGGCGCAGATGAACCCGCCCGTGCGCGACGCGCGCCATCAGGCAGCTTTATGGGCGGGGATCGCCGACGGCACGGTCGATGTACTGGGCTCCGATCATGCGCCGCATACACTTGCCGACAAGGCGCACACGTATCCGGCGTCGCACTCCGGAATGACCGGCGTGCAAACGCTGGTTGCTATGATGCTGACGCATGTTGCGGCGGGCCGGTTGTC
>JBBSNV010000390.1:0-2900 GCA_038260375.1 Reyranellales bacterium | reverse complement strand
CTCCACCGCCCACTCCTCGCGCATGAAGTATTCGACCTCGCGCGCGTAAAGCTGGCCGCCGAAATGCGGCCCCAGATCGGCCGCCACGCCAACCCCTTCGAGCACGCGTTCGATGTTGCTGCCGTGGCGCCGCGCCAACGCGCGCAGCAGGTCGGGCGGCACGGCGCGATGGCGGGCGATCAGATCGGCGAGGAAGCGTTCGAAATCGTCGGCCCCCGAATCGCCATGGGGAATGTCGCCGCCCGGTAACGGCCCTTTGGCGGTCCAGGCCGGGCCCATGGCCGGGTAGAACGGCTTGAGCTTATCCAGCGCCCGCTCGGCCAATTCGCGATAGGTCGTGATCTTGCCGCCATAGATCGACAGCAGGGGCGTCCTGGCCCCGTTCTGGGCGTCCTGCTGGTCGAGCTCGAACACGTAATCGCGCGTCACGGCCGAGGGGTTATCCGAACCGTCGTCGTAAAGCGGCCGCACGCCGGAATAACTCCACACCACGTCCTGCGCCGTCACCGGCTTGGCCAGGTAGTCCGATGCGATGGCGCAGAGATAATCGATTTCCTCCGGCGTGATTTTCACCTCGCGCGGCTCGCCCTCGTAGGGAATATCGGTGGTGCCGATCAAGGTGAAGTCGCGCTCGTAGGGAATGACGAAGACGATGCGGTTGTCTTTGTTCTGCAGGATAAAGGCGTGCTTGCCCGAATGCTGGCGCGGCACGACGATATGGCTGCCCTTAACCAGGCGCACATTGTTGCCGGGCTTCACCCCGGCCAGATGTCCAAACAACTGGCGCACCCAGGGGCCGGCGGCATTGACCAAACCCCGCGCGCGCTGTGTGGTCTTGACGCCGCTGGCGACATCTTCCAGCTCGATACGCCAAACCTCGCCTTGGCCCGCGCTCTCACGCTGCGCCGAAACCACGCGTTGGCGGGCGAAGATCTTGGCGCCCTTGTCGCGCGCCATCATCAAATTGAGCACCACCAACCGCGCGTCGTCGACCCAGCAATCGGAATAGACGAAGCCCTTTTTGTAGTTCGGCTTCAAGCCGACGCCCCATTCGCTGCCCTCGAGCGACACGCTTTGGGATTTCGGCAAGGTCATGCGCCCGCCGATATGGTCGTACAGGAACAAGCCAATGCGGATCATCCACGAGGGCCGCAGATGCGGCTCGTGCGGCAGCACGAAGCGCAACGGCCAGATGATGTGCGGCGCCTTGCGCAGCAACACCTCGCGCTCGGCCAGCGCTTCGCGCACCAGCCGGAACTCGTAATATTCCAGATAGCGCAGGCCGCCATGGATCAGCTTGGTCGAGGACGACGAGGTGGCGCCGGCGAAATCGCCCATCTCGGCCAGGCCGACCTTCAGGCCGCGCCCAGTGGCGTCGCAGGCAATGCCGGCGCCGTTGATACCGCCGCCGACGATGAACAGGTCGAAGATGTCGTCCGCCATATTATTCGTTCGCCGATTGGGCGGCCAGCTTGGACGGGTCGAGCTCGACGAACATCGGCCAATGGTCCGAGCCGTTGGCGCTCTGGTCGATCCAGGCGAGGCTCAGCGCCGGACGCAACAGCGGCGAGACGAAGCAATGATCGATGCGGCCCTCGCGCGGGAAGCTCTCGACATATTCGTCGTTGCCCAAGGCGGCCCAAGCATCGACCAGCTGGTCGTGCCGCGTCACGCGCTTGCCGTGATAGGCGGGGTGGCCCGCGATCAGCGGGTACTCGGGATGGACCATGGTGAAATTCATGTCGCCCATGACGATCGCCGCGGCCGGGATCGGCGGCGCAGGCTCCTGGAAGATGAAGCTGTCGCCGGCGGCGCCATCCCACGGGCTGCCATTGGCTTGGGCGCCGCGCACGAACTCCAACAGATCGGCGACTTGCGGCAGACGCTGTCCGGCCGAGACATGCGACAAATGCACGCTATAGACGCGCAGGCTCAAACCCGGCGCATCGATCACCGCCTCGACCGCGCCGCGCTGCAGATCGAACTGGTTGGTCAAAGCATTGTGCGCGAGCGGCCGCACCCGGCTGGAGCGGATCGGCCAGCGGCTCAGGATCATGTTGCCGAAGCTACGGCGGCGATTGACGATCTTGCCGTCCAGACCGACGCTCGAGCCATCGACATCGAACGCGCCGTGGAACACGTAATAGCGGTTGAGTATGCCCGCGATCTCGGCCGCCTGGTCGGCGTAAGCGTTCTGCGGCCAGCCCTGGACCACTTCCTGGCAGCAGATGACGTCGGCGTCGCGCAACGTCTCGGCGATGCGCTTAACGTCGTAGCGATTGTCGGCGCCGATGCCGAAATGGATGTTGTAGGTGGCCAACAGCATGACAAAACCGGGAAAGACGATAGGGCCCCGCCTCCAAACGCGCGAGCGACGCTGAAGACTAGCTTAGACGCTTGCCGGATTCGCGGTCGAAAACATGCATGCGGTCTGGTGTCGCCGCCAGTTTCAGCACCTCGCCTGCCTTGACCCGCGAATTGCCCGGCAAGCGCACGGTCACGTCGGTATCGAGGGCGGTGAAATGGCCATGCGCCAGGGTATCGGCGCCCAGCGGCTCGACCAGATCGACCCGCAATTCGACCGCGGTCGAGCCTTCCGTCACCATCAGATGCTCCGGCCGCAGGCCCAAAGTGACCGGCGTGCCCTCCGCCAGACCGGGCAATGGCGCGCCCAGGGGCAGCTGATCGCGCCCGCCCAACGACACGCTGGCGGCGTTGGGGCCCAAGGTCGCGGGCAGGAAATTCATCGACGGCGAGCCGATGCAGGCCGCCACGAAGGTGGTGGCGGGATGCTCGTAAACATCGATCGGCGTGCCGATCTGTTCGGCCACGCCCGCGTTCATCACGATCAGCTGGTCGGCCAAGGTCATGGCCTCGACCTGGTCGTGGGTGACGTAGAT
>JBBSNV010000389.1:0-2908 GCA_038260375.1 Reyranellales bacterium | reverse complement strand
GGGATCGGCTTGATGATCTCGGCCACGTCCTACGCGGCGGCCACGGCCCTGCCGCCGGAAAAATCCGGTCTCACCTCCGGCACCGTGTCGATGGCGCGCCAAGTCGGCACCGCCTTCGGCGTCGGCCTGTGCGCGATGGCTTACAACAACGCGCTACAGTCGGCGCTGCCGCCGGCGGCAGCGGGGAACGCTCCCGCGCTCGCTGCCGCCGTGCGGTTCCATGTCGCTGGACCGCCCGACGTGCCGGCATCGCTGGCACCAGCCTTGGGCCAGGCCATCGTCGATGGGCTGATCGGCATGACGGTGATGACGACGGCGGTGTTTGCGCTGGTGGTGGCGCTGACCTCCTTTATCCGCCGGCCGAAGAAGCCGCGTTTAGCGCCGGCGCAGTAAGAACACCGCCTGCTCGGCGCGCCAATTGGCGAAGCCGGGCAGGGATGGGCCATCTCCAATACGATGTCCCTTCTTGTCCAGCGCCACCGCGCGCTCGACTTCGACGCCTAAACTCCTGCACAGATCGAGGAAGTCGTCGATAGTGCAGAGATGGATGTTGGGCGTGTCGTACCAGCGGAACGGCAAAGACGGAGTGTGTGGCATGCGCCCGCCCAGCAGCAGGCCCAGCCGCACCTTCCAAAAGCCGAAATTGGGGAACGAGACGATGGCGCGGCGGCCCACGCGCAGCAGCTGATTGAGCACCCCGCGCGGATCGCGCGTTGCTTGTAGGGTCTGGCCCAGCACCACGTAATCGAACGCCTGATCGGGATAAGCGCGGAGATCGGTATCGGCGTCGCCTTGGATCACCGACAGCCCGCTCTGCACGCAGGCATTGACGCCCTCCTGGCTCAGCTCCATGCCGCGGCCATCGACCTGCTTGAAGCCCACCAGATAGTCGAGCAGCGCGCCGTCGCCGCAGCCAACGTCGAGCACACGGCTCTTGGGGTCGATCATGTCGGCGATCAGCTGCAGATCGACGCGAATGCCGTCGCGGCGCTCGCTGTCGGTGTATTCGTGGCTCAGAGCGGCGCTGGTCATAACGGCCATCTCATATCGATAGGCCACGTTGGCGCGCGGCACCGTTGAGGAAGCCGCTCAAGGTGCGGAACAGATCGGGCTCGTCGAGCAGGAAGGCGTCGTGGCCTTTGTCGGTCTCGACCTCGACGAAAGAGACGTTGGCCGCCACCGCATTCAAGGCTTGGACGATCTCGCGGCTCTCGCGCGTGGGGAACAGCCAGTCGCTGGTGAAAGAGATCAGGCAGAAGCGCGCTCGGCTGCCGCGGAAGGCATTGGCCAACACGCCGCCATGCTCCGCCGCCAGGTCGAAATAATCCATGGCGCGGGTGATGTAGAGATAGGAGTTGGCGTCGAAGCGCTCCACGAAGGTGGAACCCTGATGGCGCAGATAGCTCTCGACCTGGAAATCGGCCTCGAAGCCGTAACCCAGCTTCAAACGGTCCTGCAGGTTGCGTCCGAACTTACGGTGCAAAGCTGCTTCCGACAGATAGGTGATGTGCGCGGCCATGCGCGCGACAGCGAGGCCACGATGCGGCGTGACGTTATGAGCGTGATAGTCGCCCTGATGCCAATCGGGATCGGCCATGATCGCTTGGCGGCCCACTTCGTGGAACGCGATGTTCTGGGCCGAGTGGCGCCACGAGGTAGCAAGCGGCACGGCTGCGAACACGCGCTCGGGATAGGTGCTGGCCCATTGCAACACTTGCATGCCGCCCATCGAGCCGCCGATGACGCAGAACAAACTCTCGATGCCGAGATGGTCGAGCAGCATGGCTTGCGCGCGCACCATGTCGGCGATGGTCACCACCGGGAAGTTCAGGCCGTAGCGCTGGCCGGTGGCCGGGTCGATCTCGGTCGGGCCGGCGCTGCCCATGCAGCCGCCGATCACGTTGACGCAGATCAGGAAATAGCGGGCCGGGTCGAGCGGCTTGCCCGGGCCGGTCATGCTCTCCCACCAGCCGGGCTTGCCGGTGGTCGGATGGGTGCCGGCCACGAACTGGTCCAAGGACAGCGCATGGCAGATCAGGATGGCGTTGGATTTGTCGGCGTTCAGGCTGCCATAGGTCTCGTAGGCTACGGTGAACGGACCCAATTCGGCGCCGCAATCCAGCTTCAGCTTGCGGTCCTGGCCGAGCACGGCCGAGCGGCCGGCCCGCAGGGCCAGCGAACTGGGCAGCGTCAAAGGTGAAATCACACTCATAACGGTTCCGAAACGGCTTTCCCTAAGCGGGACGATCCAGCGCCAGGGCCGGCAAATCGCCCCGGTTTTCCGCGGATCGCTACCTAGGGAGCGACCGGGTACGGTGTCAATGTTTTCTTTGCTTTTGCTGGCTTCTACCCCTACTACTATCGCCCTTCGGCCGGTGCCGGCCAAGCCCCGATCCATCATGCCAGACAACGATTTAGACCAACTTCGCCGCCAGATCGACGAGATCGACGACGCCCTGCACGACCTGCTGCTCAAGCGTATGCAGGTGGTGGACGGTATCGCCAAGGCCAAAGGTGCCGGTGCTGGCCCGGAAGTGGGACGGGCGCTGGCGATACGGCCGGGCCGCGAGGCGGTGGTGATGCGCCGGCTGTTGGCCCGGCATAAGGGGAATTTCCCGCCCGCCGCCCTGATCCGCATGTGGCGCGAACTGATGGGTGCGGTCACCGGCATGCAGGGGCCGTTCGCGGTGGCGGTGTGCGTGCCCGACGACCAGCGTGGTTTTTGGGACATGGCACGCGATCATTTCGGCGCCCAGGTGCCGATGCGCCGCCATGCCTCGGCCAACCAGGTGCTGGCGGAGATTACCGACGATCCCAACGTGGTGGGCCTGCTGCCGCTGCCCAACGAAGCCGACAAGGAGCCGTGGTGGCCCTCGATCGTGGGTGCCCTGGCTTCGACGCCCAACAT
>JBBSNV010000388.1:0-2911 GCA_038260375.1 Reyranellales bacterium | reverse complement strand
TTGCGCACCGAGCCGCCGACGAAACGCGCAGCGATGCCGCCATTCGCCAAAGCGGCGAGCACCCGCGCCGTCTCGGGTGCGGTCATCCAGGGCTGAACGGGGATTTTGCCGTTGGGTTGCATGGGATTCTTATTTGCAATGCGCTTCGATCAATTTGCCGTCGACATATTGCGACGGCACGCGCTGGCAGTCCTTCTTGTCGAACGAGCCGGTCAGCACCAACGCCGCGATCGCCAAGGCCAGGCCGCTGCCCACCAACCACACCCAGGGCGCGGCGCGCAGGCGCATCTCCAAATAGCCGACCGGTCGTAACGCGCGGGCACGATATTGCCAGGCGATCCACAACAGCGTCGGCAAGAGCGCCAGCAGCAAGCCAATGAATGCGACGCGGCTCATGCTTCACTCACCGTTACAGGTTCAGCGTCGGCCATCAGCACGTCGTAGAGATTTTTCAACATGCCGGCGGTAGCGCCCCAGATGTAACGGTTCTCATAGGGCATGACATAGAAGCGCCGCTCCCGCCCGGCCCACACCGCCGAGCGCAATTCGTGATGCGCCGGATCGAGGAAAAAGGCCAGCGGCACTTCGAAGATATCGGCCACTTCGCGCGGATCGGCGCGCAGCTCGAAGGGCGGTCGCACGAAGCCTACCACCGGCGCGACGGCAAAGCCGGTGCCGGTCAGATAGGTGTCGAGGCGTCCCACCACCTCGATATGGTGGGGCGACAGGCCAACCTCTTCCTGGGTCTCGCGCAAAGCGGTGGCAATCTGGTCGACATCGCTTTCCTGCCAGCGGCCTCCGGGAAAGGCAACTTGGCCGGCATGCCTGGGCAAATCGGCGGTGCGCTGGGTCAGCAAGACGGTCAGACCGGGCTCGCGTTCGACCAGCGGCACCAGCACCGACGCGGGCCGCGGGTTGGCCGGCGGGTTCTGGCCCTGATTGAGCTGATGGTCGCCCCGTTGCGCGATGGCCAGATCGCCAGCCAGATCGCCAGTGGACGGAAACGAGGCACGCGGCTCGTTGGACGGGCGGTAAAGCCGCAAGCGGCGCTCGATTTCGGCGCGGGTCATGCCTTTGCCCCGCCACATTCAGCCCCGACCGTCAGTATCACAAAGCCGTTCATTTCGCTGGCCTGTGCCATGCCAATGATGCGGCGCCGTTTACGGCGGTAAGGAATCACTCGATAATGCTTTTGCAATGCGGCAAGGCCCTTCATCCCAGCGGACGCAATAGCCGTATCACGGGGGGCATTGCAAAAGCCAATGGCGGTCATCGGTGCTGTGGCATCGTCATCACCCGCCGATGATATAGCGCAAACCAGCGAGGTTACGAGCTTGCTCACATCAGCCACCGACGCCCAACTCGCCGCTTCCTCCAAGTTGCCCTCCGAAGAGGCGCGCCAATTGCTCAACGAGATCGAGGCCATTGGCGGTCGCCTGGCCCAGGTGCGCGAAAGCATCGGCAAGGTGATCTATGGCCAGCGCGAGGTTATCGACCAAACTCTCATCACCCTGCTGGCTAGCGGCCATGTACTGCTAATCGGCGTGCCCGGCCTGGCCAAAACCCGGCTGGTGGAAACCTTGGGCGTGGTGCTGGGCCTCGACGCCAAGCGCATCCAATTCACGCCCGATCTGATGCCGGCCGACATTCTGGGTTCGGAAGTGCTGGAAGAGGCCGATAGCGGCCGCCGCAGCTTCCGCTTCATCCAGGGCCCGATCTTCTGCCAATTGCTGATGGCCGACGAAATCAACCGCGCCAGCCCGCGCACCCAATCGGCGCTGCTGCAATCGATGCAAGAATATCATGTGTCGGTCGCCGGCCAACGCCACGACTTGCCGCGTCCATTCCATGTGCTGGCGACGCAGAACCCGCTGGAACAGGAAGGCACCTACCCGTTGCCCGAAGCGCAGCTCGACCGCTTTCTGATGCAGGTCGATGTCGGTTACCCCGATCTGGCGGCCGAACGCACCATGATGATCGCTACCACCGGCTCCAGCGCGCCCAAGGCCGATGCGGTGCTGAACGCCGGCGAGTTGATGCGCCTGCAGGCCCTGATCCGCCGCGTACCGATCGGCGAGAAGGTGGTCGACGCCATCTTGCAATTGGTGCGCGCCGGGCGGCCCGACACCAGCGAAATACCGGAGATCAAGCGCAACGTGTCCTGGGGCCCGGGCCCGCGCGCCAGCCAGGCGTTGATGCTGGCCGCCCGCGCCCGCGCCGTGCTCGATGGCCGCTTGTCGCCGTCGCTCGACGACGTGTTGGCTTTGGCCGGTCCGATCCTGCGCCATCGCATGGCGCTGTCTTTTGCTGCCCGCGCCGATGGCGTGACGATCAACCAAACCATCGAACGGCTTTGCCAGCCGTTGCGATAATCCCGTGTCGCTGCGCCCGAGTGCGGAGTTGTAATGGCCGTCGCGGATAGAACGCTGCTCGACCGTGCCATGGCTGCTGCCGGCAGCTTGCCCGATTTGATGGTGGCGGCGGATCGCGTCGCCTCGACCGTGATTCAAGGCGCGCATGGCCGGCGTCGCGTCGGCCAGGGCGACAGCTTCTGGCAGTTTCGCCGCTATCAACCGGGCGACAGCACCCAGCGCATCGATTGGCGCCAATCGGCCAAGAACCGCGCCGTGTTCATCCGCGAGACCGAATGGGAAGCGGCCGCCTCGGTATGGCTGTGGCGCGATGCGTCGCCGTCGATGCGCTACGCCTCGATCGAATCGCTTCCGCAAAAATCCGAGCGCGCCGAACTCACCTTGCTGGCGCTGGGCTCGTTGCTGACCAGCGGCGGCGAGCGCATCGCCATGTTGGGCAGCGGCGAACGCCCCGTCACCGGCCGCGCCGTTCTGCGCCGCTTTGCCGAGACTTTGATGGCGGAGCGCCAGGCCGATGGCACGCCCTCGGCCAGCCTGCC
>JBBSNV010000387.1:0-2921 GCA_038260375.1 Reyranellales bacterium | reverse complement strand
ATCTTCGGCGCCTCCTCCGGCATCGCGCGCGAATTCGCCAGGATCGCGGCGCAACACGGCAAGCCCTTGGTGCTGGCTGGCCGCGATGTCGAGGATCTGTCGCTCGACGGCCGCGACCTGGTGCTGCGCGGCAGTCCCGCGGTGCGCACCGTGCCGTTCGACGCCGATGCGCCGGAGGGTTTTGCCGCGCTCGCCGCCATGTTCGACAGCGCTTTGCCGCACAGCTTCAATGTGCTGCTGGCTTTTGCCGTGCTGCCGCGGCCGGAAGACATCGCGGCCGATCCCGATCTGGCGCGCCGCGTCATGGCCACCAATGCTGGCGCACCGATGGCCTTGCTGCAGCATTTGGCGCCGCTGATGCAGCGCCGTGGCGGCGGCCGATTGATGGTGCTGGGCTCGGTGGCGGGCGATCGGGTGCGACCGGGCAATCCGGTCTATGGCACCAGCAAAATGGCGCTGCATGGCTTCGTCGAAGCGATTGCGCCACGCCTGGCCAAGAGCGGCGTCGCCGTCACTTTGGTCAAGCCCGGCCCAATCGACACGCCGATGACCTATGGCCGGGTCATGGCGCTGAAGGCGGCCAGCGCAGAAGGTTGCGCGCAGGCGATGTGGCGCGCCGCGCAAAAGAAGCGTCGCGTGGTTTATTTCCCCGCCATGCTGCGCTGGGTGATGGCAGTCGTGCGGCTGTTGCCGGCGCGTCTGCTGCGCCTTATCGACCGCTAGGGCTTGCCCGTCATCAAGTTGCGCGCAATCACCACGTTCTGGATTTCGGTGGTACCATCCAGGCATTGTGCGATCTTGGCGTTGGCGAACAGCCGCGCCAGCGGCCAATCCTGCTTCAGCCCATTGGCGCCCATGACCTGCATGCACTGGCCAAGGCCCGACAGCGCAACGCGGCTGGCGAATTTCTTGGCATGCGCCGCTTGCAGCGACGCCTTGCCGTCGCGATCCAGCGTCTCCGCCGCGTCATAGGTCAGCAATCGCGCTGCCTGCAGATCCGTGGCCACGTCGGCCAGCATCCACTGCAAGCCCTGGAATTCGGCTATGGCGTGGCCGAAGGCTTGGCGCTGCGCGGCATAGGCCAAGGCGACGTCCAGACCTACCTGCAGCATGCCGCAGCACATGGCCGCGACATTGACGCGCGCCAAATCGATAGCGGAAAGCGCCGCGCGCAATCCATGGCCGGGCGGCACCACCATGCGTTCCGGCGCCAGCGCCACGTCCTCGAAATGCACGTCGGCAATCGCCGCGACATGGCCGCCGATCAACCGATAGGGCTCGCCAATCCGCACGCCCGGCGCATCGGCGGGCACCAGGAAGCCGGCGATCGCCTTGGCGCCGGCGCCGGGCTCGGTCTGGGCAAACACGAAATGCTCGTCGATATGCGGTGCATTGCTTACCCAGGCCTTGCTGCCGGTCAACCGCCAGCCATTGCCGTCGCGCCGCGCCAGGGTAGCGATCGCCGCCACATCCGATCCGGCTTGCGGCTCGGTCAACAGAAAGCCGGTGAGTTTTTCGCCGGCCATTAGCGTCTTGAGGATTTGCCAGTGCCACGGGTGATGGCCATAGGTGGCGATCGCGGCCATGCAGTATTCTTGGGGAATGAAAGTGAGCGCCGCGGCAGGATCGGCGCCGCCCAGCGCCTCGGATATTTGCGCCATGCCGAGCGCGGATAACGCGTGGCCGCCTTGCTCGCGTGGCACCAACAAACCTTTCAGCCCCGCTTGGCGATATGCTTGCCACACTTCGCGCGGCGGTCGTTTGTCGGCTTCGCAATCGGCCGCGCTGTCGGCTGCAATCTTAGCGACGCGGCGGCCGGCGGCCACCAGTTGCGCTTCGCCGGGCTCGAGTTCCCTAATCATCCTGTCTCCTTGCGCCGGCCGTTGCGTGTGGCGCTGTCGCGATATGAACAGCCGTTCATATGGCCTTGCAAGGAAGAAAAGGCCGCAGCGTCGCGGCGCCTGTCGCCACGGTGCTGTGCAAGGCGGCCCGCCGCTGCTGCCCGGCTTCGTACAGCCGCGGATGGAATCAGGCGGCGACGCGCCGCAGATCGCCCGGGAGGAAACGCCAATCCGGCGTGACGATGTCGGCGCCCGGGCTCAACACGAACCAATTTCCACCGCTTGGGTTGCGCAGCACATGGATGCTCTGCGCTGGCATGAAGCTTTGCGCCAGTAGCACCGCCGGGCGATTGCGCTCGTCATGCGCTACATCGAGTACGATGATGGCGTGACTAGGCGAGCCGCCCTGGATCAGCACGTCGCCGGCTTGGACAGTTGTGACATCGGCCACGGGTTTCAGTTCGCGCTGCAACGACAGCGAACCGGCATAGGTGAACACCAAATCCAACCACTGGCGCAGGCTGGCGTGATCGTTGCCGCGCGGCATAAGCCCACTCGGCGCGCAAGCGGATCACCGCATCAGCGCATTGCTGCAGATCGCGTTGGCCGACATCGATGTCGATGATTGCCGCGGCCCCACCTTGGTTGGCACGCTCGCGGCCGTCGAATAGCACCACCGCCGCGCCATCCGGCTTGAGCGGCAGATACCGCAGCCAATAGGCGAAGCCGAGATAGGGGACGGTCGTGCGGGTAAAGCCGAAGGGCGGCGCAAAGGCATCGTGTAAGTTGCGCGCCGATTGGCCGATCAACCAGGCATAGCCCGGCAGCGCGAACTGCGTTTCCGCGCGCGCCATCGCCGGCAAGATCAGCGCCACTACTAAACCGATCGCCGCGATGATGCGCATGACGCCCCCGTTTGCTGCCGCATGGTGTTGGGCAATTGCGGCAAATCCCTGGCGGGCTGGACAAAACCGGCGGCAAATGTTCCGATATGAACAACCATTCATATTCGCTGTAGGGAGGAAAACGCCATGCATGTCGGCATGTCGGTGGTGTTCCAGAACACCAACAAGCATCTAT
>JBBSNV010000386.1:0-2926 GCA_038260375.1 Reyranellales bacterium | reverse complement strand
CCTGGGCCGGTGCACTGCTCGTCACCGTGACGGTGCTGACCCTTTCGGTCGTCGCCCGAGCTCTCTCCAATCAGAAACGGACCTGATCCATGGACACCGCTATTCACCTCGCCCCCGCTCATCACGCCGCGTCCGCAGCGGCCGCCGAGAAGATCAAGGTCGATATCCAGGACCTCAATTTCTATTATGGCGACAGCCGGGCGCTCAAAAGCATTACCCTGCCGCTGATGGAGCGCAAGGTGACAGCCTTTATCGGCCCGTCGGGCTGCGGCAAGTCCACCCTGCTGCGCGTGATCAACCGCATGTACGACCTTTATCCCGATCAGCGCGCCGCGGGCGAAGTGATCATCGACGGGCGCAACATTCTCGATCCGGCGATGGACATCAATCTGCTGCGCTGGCGTGTCGGCATGGTGTTCCAGAAGCCGACGCCGTTTCCCATGACCATTCACGACAACATCACCTTCGGTATTCGCCTGCACGAGCGCATCTCGGGCTCCGAGCTCAACGACCGGGTCGAGCAGGCGCTGCGCCAAGCGGCGCTGTGGGACGAGGTCAAGGACAAGCTGAAGAAATCGGGCCAGAGCCTGTCGGGCGGCCAGCAACAGCGCCTGTGCATCGCCCGCGCCATTGCGGTCAATCCCGAAATCATCCTGATGGACGAGCCGTGCTCGGCGCTCGATCCTATCGCCACCGCCAAGATCGAGGAATTGATCGACGAATTGCGCGCCAACTTCACCATCGTCATCGTCACGCACAACATGCAGCAGGCCGCGCGGGTGTCCCAGCACACCGCGTTCTTTCATCTGGGCGAGCTGGTCGAATTCGGCGAGACCGATCAGATCTTCACCAATCCGCGCGAGAAGCGCACGCAGGCGTATATTACCGGCCGCTTCGGCTGAGCCGACAGGCAAGGGAGAACCGATCATGGCATCGGAGCATTTGGTGAAATCTTTCGACCAGGAGCTGGAAAAGCTCAACGCCTGGATCGGGCAGATGGGCGGATTGGCCGAGGCGCAGCTGTCCGACGCGCTCGACGCCATCGCCCAGCGCGACGCCTCGATCGCCGAGCGGGTGATTGCGAGCGACGCGCAGATCGACAAGCTGGAACGCGACGTGGCGCACCACGTCATCCGCATGCTGGCGCTACGCCAGCCCATGGCGGTGGATTTGCGCGCCATCGTGGCGGCGCTGAAAATCTCCGGCGTGATCGAACGCATCGGCGATTACGCCGCCAATTTGGCCAAGCGCTCCTTGGTGCTGGGCCAGATGCCGGCCATGCGCAGCATCGGCGGTATCGAACGGCTGGGCCGGCTGGTGGTCGGCGTGTTGAAGGACGTGCTCGATGCTTTCGGCCAGAACGACGTGGCCAAGGCGCGCCAGGTGTGGCTGCGCGATCAGGAGGTGGACGACATGTACACCTCGCTGTTTCGCGAGCTGCTCACTTACATGATGGAAGACCCACGCAACATCACGCCCTGCACCCATCTGCTGTTCATGGCCAAGAACATCGAGCGCATCGGCGATCACGCCACCAACATCGCCGAAATAATCCATTTCAAGGTCCAAGGCGTCGAACTGACCGAGCAGCGGCCCAAAGGCGACACCACCACCTCGGCCAAAATGGAGGCGCGCTGATGGACGGCGCCCCAGTGAGCAACACGGTGAGCAACACGATGGCCAATGTGACCGCGATCAAGCCGGCCATCCTGGTGGTCGAGGACGAGACCGGGCTGGTCGAATTGCTGCGCTACAATCTGGAGCGCGCCGGCTTTGCCGTAGCGGTGGCGCGCGACGGCGAAGAGGCAATGACCGCTATCGGCGAGGCGCGGCCCGATTTGGTGCTGCTCGATTGGATGCTGCCGCTGATGTCGGGTATCGAAGTATGCCGCCAGATCCGCCGCCAGGCGCCGATCGCCAATCTGCCGATCATCATGCTGACCGCGCGGGGTGAAGAGGGCGACCGGGTGCGGGGCTTGGATGCCGGCGCCGACGATTATGTCGCCAAGCCGTTCTCGCCCACCGAATTGATTTCGCGCATCCGCGCCGTGTTGCGCCGGATTCGTCCCGCCTTGGCCGACCAGATGCTGAACTACGCCGATCTGCGCATGGATCTGGTGGCGCATCGCGTGTCGCGCGCCAACAAGAACGTCCATCTGGGTCCCACCGAATTTCGCCTGCTGCGCCATTTACTGGAATATCCCGGCCGCGTGTTCAGCCGCGAGCAGCTGCTCGACGCGGTGTGGGGCAAGGACGTCTATGTCGAGGCGCGCACCGTCGACGTGCATATCCGCCGCCTGCGCAAGGCGCTCAACATCGACGACGCGCCCGACCTGATTCGCACCGTGCGCGCGGCGGGCTACGCGCTGGAAAGCGCGGAGGCCTAAGGCCGCCTAGCGCAACGGCTCTATCGCAACGGCTCTATCTTAAAGACAGCCGCACTTCGACCAAAGTGAGATCGTCGGGCACGCCGTGCAGGGTGAAGCCCATCTGCCGCGCCATACGCAGCATCCGTTCGTTCTCGCGCAGCACCAGGCCAAAGATTTCGCGCAAGCCTTGGCGCTTGGCGTAATCGATGATCGCCATCATCAACAGATAGCCCAGCCCCGCGCCCTTCAGATCGGAGCGCACCACCACGGCGTATTCGCCGCGCTCGTGGTTGGGATCGATGGCGATGCGCACCACGCCCAAGCCTTCGTAGCTGCCGTCGGCGCGCCGCCGGATGGCGACGAAGGCCATCTGGCGGTCGTAGTCGATCTGCGTCAGCCGTGCCGCCAGCACATGGGTGAGCTTGCCGAGCGGGGCGAAGAAGCGCATGCGCACGTCTTCCTTATCGAGCCGCTCGAACGTCTCCTGGAACACCGGTTCGTCCTCCGGCCGCACCGGACGCAGGATCGCTTCGCTGCCGTCGCGCAGCGCGATCTTG
>JBBSNV010000385.1:0-2928 GCA_038260375.1 Reyranellales bacterium | reverse complement strand
CCGAGGCCGCCGTGCTCGCTGAACGGGGCGCCCGTCAGATCCCGGGCGGCGATGGTGAGACTGGCGGCAAGGTGGTCCTTGATGAGGCGAAGGTAAGTGACCTGGTCGTCGGTGAAGGTCTGGCCGGCGTTGGCCTGTTGGGTCAGGGCGGCGAATTTCTCCCGCACCACATTTTCATCGAGCGGTTGGTCGCCATCCTGGCCGAACACTTTGGGAAAGAACTTGGCCTGCAACCGCCCCAACATCACGTTGGCGTCGGTCACCGCCAGCGGCCCGCCACGGCGGTAACAGGCGGGGCCTGGATTGGCGCCAGCCGAATCGGGACCGACCCTGAATTTGCTGCCGTCGAAATGCAGGATCGAGCCGCCGCCTGCTGCCACCGTGTTGATCTGCATCATCGGTGTGCGCATACGCACCCCGGCGACTTTGGTCTCGAAGGTGCGTTCGTATTCGCCGTTGAAGTGCGACACGTCGGTCGAGGTGCCGCCCATGTCGAAGCCGATGATGCGCGCGAAGCCGGCCAGCTTGGCCGTTTCGACCGCGCCGACCACGCCGCCGGCCGGACCCGACAGGATCGCGTCCTTGCCCTGGAACACGCGCGCATCGGCCAGGCCACCGTTGGACTGCATGAACATCAGCTTGGCGTCGCCCAGCTCGGCTGCCACCTGATCGACGTAGCGGCGCAGGATCGGCGACAGATAGGCATCGACCACCGTGGTGTCGCCGCGGCTGATGATCTTCATCAGCGGGCTGGCTTCGTGGCTGACAGAAATTTGCCTGAAGCCGATCTCGCGCGCGATTTCGGCCACCGCTTTCTCATGCGCGGTGAAGCGATAGCCGTGCATCAGCACGATGGCCAGGGAGCGAAAACCGCGATCGTAGGTGGCTTGTAAATCCTTTCGTGTCTTGGCGCTGTCGAGCGCTGTCAGCACATCGCCATGCGGCCCCAGGCGCTCGTCGATCTCGATCACCGTGTCGTAGAGCAATTCGGGCAGTTCGATCTTCAGCGCAAAGATATAGGGTCGGGTTTGATAACCGATGCGCAGCGCGTCGGCGAAACCGGCGGTGATGGCCAGAGCGGTGGGCTCACCCTTGCGCTCGAGCAGCGCGTTGGTCGCCACCGTGGTGCCCATCTTTACCGCGTCGATGGCCGTGCCACCATGTTCACGCAATAGCTCGCGGATGCCCTGTACTGCCGCGTCGGTGTAGCGCTCCGGATTCTCCGACAGCAGCTTATGGGTGAAGATTTGCCCATCGGGCGCACGGCCGACGATATCGGTGAAGGTGCCGCCGCGATCGATCCAGAATTGCCAGCCGTTTTGCGTCATTGCTTTGTCCATGCCCGATGCTGCCAAACCGCGCGGCATTGCGCCACCGCCAAGCGCAGTTGTGGCAATGCGGTTGTGGCGGGTCATTGGGGCCGCTACAAAACAGCCATGGGAATTCTTCGCACAATCTTGGGCGGCGTCGCCGGTTTCGCCATTGGCGGGCCGATCGGCGCTTTGTTGGGCGCGGTCGCAGGCCGGGCGCTCGATGGACTGGACGGGCCGGACCGCGCACCGGATCCACGGGTCCAGGACGGCACCAAGCAGATCGCCTTTACCATTGGTGTCATCGCCCTGGGCGCCAAAATGGCCAAAGCCGATGGCGTGGTGACGCGCGACGAGGTGGCTGCCTTCCGCCGTATTTTCGAGGTGCCGCAAGATGAAGTGGCCAATGTCGGGCGCGTCTTCGACTTCGCCAAGCGCGATGTGCGCGGCTTCGAGCCTTATGCGCGCCAGGTCGCCGGGCTGTTTCCCGACAACCCGGAAATCCTGGAGAAGCTGATCGAGGGCCTTTACACCATCGCCCAGGCTGACGGCGTGGTGCATCCGGCCGAGCTCGCCTATCTGCACCAGGTCGCGGCGATCTTCGGCCTCGACGCCAGCCGTTTCGCCCGCGCCGGTGCCGCAGCCGGCGGTACGGCCGATCCTTACACGGTACTGGGCGTGCCACGCACCGCATCGGACGAGGCGATCAAGACCGCCTGGCGCGGTCTGGTACGCGAGAACCATCCCGACCGTTTGATGGCGCAGGGCCTGCCGCCTGACGCTATCGCGCTGGCCAACCGCCAGGTCGCCGCCATCAATGCCGCTTACGACATTATTGCGCGCGAGCGTGGCATAAAGTGATGCGTCCTGCCGATTTGAGCATCGTGCTGTTCGTCATGCTGCTATGGGGCCTGAATTTCGTGGTCGCCAAGGTCGGCCTGCAGTACATGCCGCCGATTTTTTTCGTGGCACTGCGCTTTTTGCTGGTGGCATTGCTGCTGGTGGCGTTCGTGCCGATCCCGCGCGGCCGGCTCAAAGATATTTTCGCGCTGTCGGTGGTGCTGGGCTCGCTGCATTTCACCTTGATGTTCAACGCTATGAAGGCGCTCGACGCCGGCACTGCCTCGGTCGTCATCCAACTGCAGGTGCCGTTTGCCGCCTTGCTGGCCGCCTTCGTGTTCAAGGACAAATTGGGCTGGCGTAGCATTGCCGGCATGGTGTTGGCTTTCGCCGGCGTGCTGCTGATCGCGGGCGAGCCGCGCTTGTCGGGCAATTTGCCCTATATCGGGCTGGTGGTGGCGGCGGCCTTTTTCTTCGCCATCGCCAACATCCAGATGAAGAAGCTGGGTGATGTCGATGCCAACACCATCAACGCCTGGACCGCCGTCTTCGCCACGCCACAGCTGTTCCTGATTTCCGCCGTGCTGGAGCATGGCCAGCTCGAGGCCCTGCGGCAGATCGATTGGCCGTTCATCGGATCGCTGTTCTATCAAGCCGTGATCATGGTGATTGTGTCTTACGCTATGTGGTACGGGCTGCTGCGTCGCTATCCGGTCGGGCAGGTGGTGCCGTTCATGCTTTTGCTACCGGTGCTGGGCGTGCTGACCGGCGCGGTGTT
>JBBSNV010000384.1:0-2929 GCA_038260375.1 Reyranellales bacterium | reverse complement strand
CAGCTTGGCGATCATGCTGTCGTAATACGGTGGCATGACGTAGCCACTATAAAGTGCGCTATCGACGCGCACGCCCAGCCCGCCTGGCGTGTGATAGTCGGTGATGCGACCGGGGCAAGGCACGAAGGTCTCCGAGTTCTCGGCATTGATGCGGCATTCGATGGCGTGGCCGCGAATGACGATGTCATCCTGTACCAGGTTGAGCGGCGCGCCGGTGGCGACACGAATCTGCTCGCGCACCAGATCGAGGCGGGTGACGGCTTCGGTCACCGGGTGTTCGACCTGTAGGCGGGTATACATTTCGATGAAATAGAACTCGCCGTTCTCATAGAGGAACTCGACCGTACCGAGGCCGCGATAGCCCAGCTTGCGCATCGCGGCGGTGACTTGGCTGCCGATACGGCGGCGCTGGGATTCGTTGAGCGCGGGCGAGGGCGCTTCTTCCAATACCTTTTGATGACGGCGCTGCACCGAACAATCGCGCTCGCCCAGATGCACCACGTTGCCGTGGTTGTCGGCCAGCACCTGGATTTCGATGTGGCGCGGATTGGAGAGATATTTTTCGACGTAGAGCGAATCGTTGCCGAACGCGGACTTGGCCTCGTTGCTGGCCAGGTTGAAGGCTTCCTCGGCCTGATCGGGACTTTCGATCACCTTCATGCCGCGCCCGCCGCCGCCGGCCACCGCCTTGACCAACACCGGATAGCCGATCTTGTCGCCCAGCGCCTTGATCTCGTCGATGCTGGTCACGGGGCCGGCCGAACCCGGCACCAAGGGCAATCCCAGGTCGGCCGCGGTCTGCTTGGCCACGATCTTGTCGCCCATCATGCTGATATGTTCGGGCGTCGGACCGATGAAGGTCATGCCGTGGTCTTCGACCATTTGCGCGAACTTGGCGTTCTCCGACAGGAAGCCGTAGCCCGGATGCACCGCATTGGCGCCGGTGATGGTGGCGGCCGACAGGATCGCCGCCATGTTGAGATAGCTTTGCGACGCCGGCGCCGGCCCGATGCATACCGATTCGTCGGCCAGGCGCACATGCATGGCATCGGCGTCGGCGGTGGAATGCACCGCCACGGTTTTTATGCCCATCTCGCGGCAAGCACGATGGATGCGCAGCGCGATCTCGCCGCGATTGGCGATGAGAACCTTGTCGAACATCACTCGATGATCGCCAGAACTTCGCCGAACTCGACCGGCTGGCCGTCGCCCACGACAAACTTGGCCAGCTTGCCGGCTTTGGTCGCCTTGATCGGATTGAAGGTCTTCATCGCCTCGATGATCAGGATGGTTTGGCCGGCGGTAACGCTGTCGCCCAGCTTCACGAAGACCGGTGCCCCGGGCTGTGGAGACAGATAGGCGGTGCCGACCATCGGCGATTTCACCGCGCCGGGATGGGTGGCGTCGTCGGCGCTGGATGCCGCCGCTGCCGGGGCTGCAGTGGCAACCGGCGCGTTGGCCATCGGCCCGGCATAGCCGATCGCGGGACCGCTGCCGCCGCGCGACAGGCGGATGCGCTGGCCGGCATTTTCATATTCGATCTCGCTGAGCTTGGTTTCCTCGAGCAGCGCCGCCAGCTTGCGGATCGCTTCTTCGTCGATTTTGAAAGTGGCCATCGCTTTTCTGCCCGTTGTTTCTGGTTATTTTTTGGCTGTAGCCAGCAATTGTGGCGCCAATGCACGCAAGGCCAAGAGGTAACCCTGGCTGCCGAAGCCGCAAATGACGCCCTGCGCCGCCAAGCTTACATAGGAATGGTGACGGAAGCTTTCACGGCGGTAAATGTTGGAGAGATGCACTTCGATCACCGGCAACTCAGCGACGTTCAGCGCGTCGAGGATCGCCACCGAGGTGTGGGTATAGGCGCCGGCATTGATGACGATGGCACTGTTTGCATCGCGCGCCTGCTGGATCAAGCCCACCAGCTCGCCCTCGATGTTGCTCTGGCGAAAATCCAGCGTCAGGCCAAGCGATTTGGCTTCGGCGCGGCAGGCGCGCTCGATATCGGCCAGGGTTTCCTTGCCGTAGATTTCAGGCTGCCGCACGCCGAGCATGTTCAGGTTGGGCCCGTTCACGATCAACACCGGTCGTTTGGCGCTCTTGCTGGCCACGTAATACCGCTCCTTGGATGGACGGGCGGTTATACCATGGGCGGAAAGTGCCGCAACCGCCTGTCGCAAAACGGTTTTCAGGCCGAACGCAGCAATTTGTCGAACACTGCAGACAAGGTCGCGCGCTCCTGCGCGCTTAAGCCGGCCAAGAGTTGCCGCTCATAATCAAGCGCCAAAGGCACGATCTGCCGGTGCAGGGCACCACCAGGTTTGGACAGGCGCAACGCCAAGCGGCGCCGGTCGGTGCTATCGGTGGTGCGCTCGATCAAACCGCGCTGCAGCAAAGCGGTGACGGCGCGGCTGACCGCCACTTTGTCCATCACCGTGCGTTCACATACTTGACTGGCGGACAGCGGCGCGAAGCGGCCCAGCACCGCCATGACCCGCCATTGCGGCACGTTGAGCCCGAAACGCTTCCCATATTGCTTGGACAGGGCGCGGCTGACCGTCTGGGCAACGATCGACAGCCGGTAGGGCAGAAAGCGCTCCAGCGCCAATTCGTCGGCACTGTTATGCCGTTCGGTTTTACCCACTGCAGGCTCTTGAACTGGTCGCGCCATAATGGTTACATATGAAACTAATTAGGCAATATCGTCAATGCCGCCAAGCAGGCGGCGATTGAACAGGGAGGACGCCATGGCCATGGCAGCACCACTCGACACCACCAACCCGATGGGCACCGACGGTTTCGAATTCGTCGAATACACCGCGCCCGATCCCAAAGCGTTGGGGCGGCTGTTCGAGCAGATGGGCTTCACCGCTGTCGCCAAGCACCGCTCTAAGGACGTCACGCTCTATCGCCAGGGCGACGTCAACTTCGT
>JBBSNV010000383.1:0-2930 GCA_038260375.1 Reyranellales bacterium | reverse complement strand
GCGCAATCCGGCCGCGGTCGGCGGCGGCACATCGTAATAGCAATAGCGCCGGCCCGACACGAACAGCACTTCCAGCCGCCGGTGTGGGGCGTGATAGGTGAAGTGGCGGATCACCGAGGACGGCATGACGGTATAACGCCTGAGCGGCCCTTAAAGTTTCCCGCATTTGCCGAGGCCGGCATCGGCCGGCCGGCGCGCGAACCGCTACTCGCCGACCTTCCGCACCTTCAAGGGTGATCGGCCCTCAGGCTCAGTCAGGTGCCGAGGCGTGGCCGCGCATTGCCCGACTCGTCGAGCAGCGCATGCTTCACATACCAATCGTCGACCGCCGAAAACCGCTGGAACACGCGGGCAAAGCCATTGCGCCGCAGCAAGCCGAAGATCTTGCGCCGATCGGGATCGGCATTGTTGTGCTCCACCGACATGATGCCGACATCGTATTTGGCAAAATCGAAATTGCTCAGGATCGAGAGCTCCGAGCCTTCGGTGTCGATCGACATGTAGTCGATATGCGATGGGCAGTCGTGCTGGGCCAGCAGATCGTTCAGCGAGACGGTCTCGACCATGTATTTCTTGCCGCCGGTGCGGGACTCGGCGGCATAGTCGCGATCGCTGAACCGATCGATGGTCGAGAGCATCGCCTGCGGCGTCTCGTTGAACGTCAATTGCTCGCCGCTATGGGACCACACGCAGCGCTGGTCGATCTTGGCGCGCCGGTTTTTATGCAGCGCCTCGTGCCAGCAGGTCGCAGGTTCGGCTAGAATGCCGCGCCAGTCGAAGCCCCGTTCCAGCACCAGGCTGTTGCTCAACTCCATGCCGTCGGTCGCGCCGAACTCGACGAAATATCCCTGGCGTTTGGGGCCCAGCAGATAGAGCACCAGCAGGTCTTGAAAGAATTGCGCGCGCGATCCCAAATGGTTGCGGGCGCAGAAACTCAAGAACTGCACCTCCGCATCCACATTAGCCTGCTTGCTCTGCTCGCGCAGGGACAGCAACTGAGTGAATAGCGATTCTGCGGAATGCTGATCCAACATGCGGCGAAGTTAACACGCCGCCCATGCGCCGTTAGAGTTTTTCTAGCTGTATTCGTCGGAGCCCTGCACCCACAGGAAGGATTGGATGTCGATCATGTCGCGCGGCTTCATCTCGGCCAGCCCGCGCCGCCGTTAAAGAGGCAATGCCGCCGGGGCCTGGGTGGTTGCCGCCGCTACGGCCAAGCTTTAACTTGGGGCATCGCCAACAGGCTTCGATCACCCAGACGTGCGGCATGCTCGGCCGCGCGCGACCGCCGGGAGACGGTCCGAATGACTAGTCCGACAGCCTCAACCGATCTGGCGTTTCTCTCCGGCGGCGGCGAGATGGGCGGCTTGATGCGCGATCACGATTGGTCGGGCTCGCCGCTGGGCGCGCCCGCGCAATGGCCCACGCCGCTGCGCACCGTGGTGCGGCTGATGCTCAACACCGGCCACCCGATGTACATCTGGTGGGGGCCGCAACTGGCCTGCCTGTATAACGACGCCTATCGTCAGTCGATCGGGCCCGAGCGGCACCCCGGCTCCTTGGGCCGGCCGGCGCGCGAAGTGTGGGACGAGATCTGGCCGATCATCGGCCCGCAAATCGCCCAGGTGATGGAAGGCCGCGGCGCCACCTGGCACGAGAACGCGCTGGTGCCGATCACACGCAACGGCAAGCGCGAAGACGTCTACTGGACTTACAGCTACGGCCCGATCGACGACGAGAGCGCAGCGCACGGCGTGGGCGGCGTATTGGTGGTGTGCACCGAGACCACCGCCCATGTCCTGGCCGAGCAGCGCCAAGCGGCCCAGACCCAGCGCCAGGAATTGCTGCTGCGCTTGCTGCAAAGCCAACGCCACAGCGACGACCCCGACGCCATGATGGCCACCGCGGCACAAGCGCTGGGCGAATATCTGAAGGTCAACCGGGTCGGCTTCTCCGAAATATCCGATTCCGACACCTTGCATCTGGGCACGACCTGGAGCGACGGCGTATTGCCGCCGCGCACCGCGGATCGCTCGACCGGCTATGTCGGCGCCCGGTATCTGGCCGAGATGCGCGCCGGCCGCACCATCGCCGTCGACGACACCACGACCGATAAGCTGACCCAGGATTCGGGATTCGTGGCCGATGGCGTGCACGCCAATATCGGAGTGGCGATCGTCCGCCTCGGGCGCTGGCGCAGCGGGCTCTACGTCAACAGCGCCACCATGCGGCATTGGACCCCGGACGAGATCGCTTTGGTGCGCGACGTGGCCGAACTGACCTGGGATGCCGTCGAGCGCGCCCGCGCCGTGATCGGTTTGCGCGACAGCGAACACGCGCTGCGCGACAGCGAGCAGCGGCTGCGCCTGGCCACCGAAGCGGCCGAGATCGGGCTGTGGGATGTCGACGTATCGAGCGGCATCTTGTTCTGGCCGGCGCGGGTCAAGGCGTTCCTGGGTATCTCGGCCGAGCGGCGCGTGGCGCTGGAGGATTTCTTTTCGGCGCTGCATGGCGACGACCAGGCCGCGGTGCGCGCAGCCTTCGCCGCCGCGCTCGATCCGGTGGCGCGCCCGCTTTACGACGTGGAATACCGCATGCTCGACCAGCGCAACGGCAGTTTGCGTTGGGTCGCCGCCAAGGGCCGCGCAATTTTCGATGCCGACGGTACCTGCCGCCGAGTCATCGGCACGGCCATCGACATCACCCACCGCAAGCGCAACGAAGCAAGCCTGCGCGAATTGAACGAAAACCTGGAACGGCGCGTGGCCGAGGCGCTGGCCGAGCGCAAGGTGCTGGCCGATATCGTCGATACGGCCGACACCTTCGTCCAGGTGATCGACGCCGAGTATCGCTGGCTGGAGATCAACGCCGCCTCTGCCGCCGAGTTCGTGCGCCTGTTCGCGTTCAGCCCGGTGCCGGGCGAGCGCATG
>JBBSNV010000382.1:0-2942 GCA_038260375.1 Reyranellales bacterium | reverse complement strand
CAGCGCGGCGAGATCCTGGTCGAAGGGCCTTACCAAGAAGTGTCGCGCGATCCGCGTGTAATCGAAGCCTATGTGGGGACCGGCGATGCTTGATGCCGTGACGGTCGACACCTACCTAAGCGTCGCGGGCTTGAACGCCTGGTACGGCGAATCGCACATCCTGCACGGCGTGGATTTCCATGTGCGCAAGGGTGAAGTGGTTACTCTGTTGGGGCGCAATGGCGCGGGCAAGACCACCACCCTGAAATCGATCATGGGCATCGTCACCAAGCGCAGCGGTTCGACCAAGTTCGAGGGCCGCGAACTGATCGGCCTGCCGTCCGACAAGGTGGCGCGCCAGGGCATCGCTTTTTGCCCGGAGGAGCGCGGCATCTTCGCCACCTTAAGCGTGGAAGAAAACCTGATGCTGCCGCCGGTGATCAAGCCGGGCGGCATGAAGGTCGAAGAAATCTACACGTTGTTCCCCAATCTGCTGGAACGGCGCAAGAGCCAGGGCACCAAACTGTCGGGTGGCGAGCAACAGATGCTGGCGATCGGCCGCATCCTGCGCACCGGCGCCACCTTGTTGTTGTTGGATGAGCCGACGGAGGGCCTGGCTCCGGTCATCGTCCAGGCGATCGGCAAGGCCATCCGCCTGCTGAAGGAGCGCGGCTACACCGTGCTGCTGGTCGAACAGAATTTCCGCTTCGCCACCACCGTGGCGGACCGGCACTACGTGATGGAAGACGGCCGCGTCGTCGATACTTTCTTGCGCGACGAGGTGGAAGCCAACATGGACAAACTGCACGACTACCTTGGCGTCTAAGCGCCAGGGCCAAACCGGTCCCGCTGACGGACTGTAACGAGGAGGAGTAGGAATGAAGCTCAAGACAGGATTGGCCGGCATCGCCGGCCTGCTGCTGGCCGCGACGGCAGCGCAAGCGCAGATCTCCGACAACGTGGTCAAGATCGGCGTACTCAACGACATGTCGAGCCTGTACGCCGATATCGGCGGCCCGGGCTCGGTTGCTGCGGCTAAAATGGCGGTGGAAGATTTCGGCGGCACCGTGCTGGGCAAGCCGATCGAGGTCATCTTCGCCGATCACCAAAACAAGCCCGACATCGGCGCCAACATCGCGCGCCAGTGGATCGACACCGACAAGGTCGATGTCATCGCCGACGTGCCAACCTCTTCGGTGGCGCTCGCGGTGCAGGCGGTGACCAAGGAAAAGAAGCGCATCTTCCTGATGTCGGGCCCGGCCTCGTCCGACCTGACCGGCAAGTCGTGCTCGCCTTACGGCGTGGCCTGGACTTACGACACTTACATGCTGGCCAACGGCACCGGTTCGGCGCTGACCAAGGCCGGCGGCAGCAGCTGGTTCTTCCTGACCTCGGACTACGCCTTCGGTCACGCCCTGGAGCGTGACACCGGCGAAGCGGTCAAGGCGGCGGGCGGCAAGATCGTGGGCGCGGTGCGTCACCCGCTCAACAACGCCGATTTCTCATCCTTTCTGCTGCAGGCGCAATCGTCCAAGGCCAAGGTTATCGGCTTGGCCAATGCCGGCGGCGACACCATCAACTCGATCAAGCAGGCGGCGGAATTCGGCATCGTCAAGGGCGGCCAGAAGCTGGCTGGCTTGCTGGTGTTCATCACCGACGTCAACTCGCTGGGCTTGAAAGTAGCCAACGGCCTGGTGATCACCGGCTCGTTCTACTGGGATCAAAACGATGCGACCCGCGCCTGGTCGAAGAAGTTCTTCGCCAAGACCGGCAAGATGCCGACCATGACCCAGGCCGGCGTGTACGGCGAAGTCATGTTTTACCTCAACGCCATCAAGGCGGCCGGCACCGACGACGCCGACAAGGTGATGGCCAAGATGCGCGACACGCCGATCAACGACTTCATGACCAAGAACGGCAAGCTGCGCATCGACGGCCGCGTGGTGCGCGACGCCTATCTGTTCGAGGTCAAGAAGCCGGACGAATCGAAGTATCCGTGGGATTATTACAAGGTGCTCGCCACCATCCCGGCGGATCAAGTCACCCGTCCACTCAAGGACGGCGGCTGCGATCTCGTCAAGTAAGCAACCTCTGATCGCGACATAATCAGGGGGGCAAGGCATGTTCGACTGGCTCGGCATCTCGCCGCAAGCTTTGTTCGGTCAACTGCTGATCGGGCTGATCAATGGCTCCTTCTACGCCATGCTCAGTCTCGGTCTGGCAGTGATCTTCGGCATGCTCAACGTGATCAACTTTGCCCATGGCGCCCTTTATATGGTGGGCGCGTTCTGCGCCTGGCTGCTGCTGAACTATCTCGGCATCGGCTACTGGCCGTCGTTGATCCTGGCCCCCCTGATCGTCGCTTGCATCGGCATCGTCATCGAACGGCTGCTGCTGCGCCGTCTCTACCAGATCGACCATCTCTACGGCCTGCTGCTGACCTTCGGCCTGGCGCTGATCATCGAAGGCCTGTTCCGCCAGCAATACGGCGCCTCGGGCCAGCCTTACGCCATCCCCAGCATCCTGCAGGGCGGCTACAATCTGGGTTTCATGTTCCTGCCGGTCTATCGCGCCTGGATCATCGTGTTCTCGCTGATCGTGTGCCTGGCCACCTGGTTCCTGATCGAGCGCACCAAGCTGGGCGCTTACCTACGCGCCGCCACGGGGAACCCGACTTTGGTGCGCGCCTTCGGCATCAACGTGCCGCGCATGGTGCTGCTGACCTACGGCTTCGGCGTCGGCCTGGCCGGACTGGCCGGCGTCATGGCGGCGCCGATCTACCAGGTCAGCCCGCAGATGGGACAGAACCTGATCGTCACCATCTTCGCGGTGGTCGTGATCGGCGGCATGGGATCGATCTTCGGGGCCATCGTCAGCGGTTTCGTGCTCGGCCTGATCGAGGGACTGACCAAGATGTTCTATCCGCAGGCGGCGAGCACCGGGGTGTTCGTGGTGATGGCGGT
>JBBSNV010000381.1:0-2952 GCA_038260375.1 Reyranellales bacterium | reverse complement strand
TGCGCCGCTATCCGGTGGGACAGGTGGTGCCGTTCATGCTGCTGCTGCCGGTGCTGGGCGTGTTGACCGGCGCGGTGTTCCTGGCCGAGCCCATCACCTGGCATACCGTGGTGGGCGGGCTGCTGACCATCGCCGGCGTTGCCGTCATCGTACTGCGCCGGGCGCGCGTGACCGAGCCGCGCGTCGGATCGGTGACCTAATCGTGCCGCCAGCGACGAACCACGACGATCGACGCCTAGGATATGAATGATGAAAACCCGCGCCTCGCCCAATCACGGACCGCGACCCGAAGGCACGTCGATCGACATGCTGGTGCTGCACTATACCGGCATGAAGAGCGCGAGCGAGGCGCTCGACCGGTTATGCGACGCGGCGGCGCAGGTCTCCGCCCACTACGTGATCGAAGAAGACGGCACGGTGTGGCGGCTGGTCGATGAAGGCCAGCGCGCTTGGCATGCTGGCGTGTCGTGCTGGCGCGGCCAACGTGACGTCAATGCGCGCTCGATCGGCATCGAGATTTGCAACCCGGGCCATGATTGGGGCTATCGCGCATTTCCCGCCGCGCAGATGCAAGCCGTGAGCGAACTGTGTCGCGCCATCCTGGCGCGCCATCCCATCCCTCGGCGCAATGTGGTCGGCCACTCCGATGTGGCGCCGTGGCGCAAGCAAGACCCCGGCGAGTTGTTCGATTGGCGCGGCTTGGCGCTGCAGGGTATTGGCCTGTGGCCACAAAGCGATAGCGAGCCCGCGTCGATTGCGGAGGCGCCGGCAATGTTGGCGCGTTACGGCTACGATCTCGGTGCCCAGCATATCGAGGCGGTGGTCAGGGCGTTCCAACGCCATTTCCGGCCGAGCTTGGTCTCAGGTCAGCTCGATGCCGAATGCTTGGCCGTGCTGGCGGGATTGACCGCCGCCATCATCGTTTAAATCCGCCGTCTAGATCGGCAATTGACCCCATCCCGGGCCTGGCCTACCTAAGCCCTGGGCCAGATGGCCGGATGGCCGCGGCGCTCGCCTGTCAAAGGGCCAGGCGTCGAGGAAAGTCCGGGCTCCACGGGAACACGGTGCCGGATAACGTCCGGCGGGGGCGACCCCAGGGAAAGTGCAACAGAAAGCAAACCGCCTAAGCCTTCGGGCTGGGTAAGGGTGAAAGGGTGCGGTAAGAGCGCACCGCGCCGCCGGTAACGGCGGTGGCATGGCAAACCCCACCGGGAGCAAGACCAAATAGGGACGACACGCCGGGCAACCGGCACCCACGTTTCCGAGGGCGTCGTCCGGGTCGGTCGCGCGAGGCACCTGGCAACAGGCGTCCCAGAGGAATGGTCATCACCCGCTTCGGCGGGGACAGAACCCGGCTTACACGCCATCTGGCCCAAATTTCTTGTTGGTTTTGGTTGAATTCCCATCAGCTGCGCCGAAGGGGTATCCACAGGCTATTGCGAACAAAATATGAACACGCTATAAGCGCTGTTCCATTTGAGACCGACTCACGAGGCGATTCGAACGACTTGACGATGTGGCTTTGCACTCCATCCCCACCCCTTGCGACGTGGGGATAAGTGGCGTAACCACCTTGATTTGCTTGTACTTCCCATTGACTCCCATATAAACCCATGTTATCCCACATGATCCCAGATTGGTCAGGCGTGGCTACGGGATAGCTCTGTCCGCTTGGGACAGGTTTGCGAAGGCTTTGGGGGAGTGGGATGGGGCTTTTCCTATCCACATTCTTAATGCGGATGGACAAGAAGGGCCGAGTGTCGGTTCCGGCGTCCTATCGCGCTGCCTTGGCGCAAGACGGCTCGTCCGCCGTTTTCGCTTACGCTTCCCCCGTCATGCCGGCGATCGATGTGCGCGGTCGCGGCGACTTCGAAACGCTGCTGGGCGATTTGCGTCGCCATAGTGTCGCCAATCTCGGGCCCGACATTGCGTTGCTCGGCGGTGGCGAACCCAGTCCCGATCAAGTGCTCGCCGCCGCTGCGCATGAACTCCCGTTCGATGGCGAGGGCCGTATCGTTTTGCCCGAGGCGTTTGTCGCGCATGCCGGCATCGGCGAACAGGTGACGTTCGTCGGCCGTGGCGGGTTCTTTCAAATCTGGTCGCCGGAAAATTACGCCGCGCGCGAGCAGGAAGATTTGCGTTTGGTGCGCGAGCGCCTCACCGCCGGCAGAAACGCCACGCCAAGGTCCGGTACATGAGCGGCGCCGGCGAAAACCTCGCCGCTTCGGCAGCCATGGCTGCGCCCAATTCCGTGCATCGTCCGGTGCTGTTGTCCGAAGTGGTCGAAGCCCTCAAGCCGCGCGATGGCGCCATCTATGTCGATGGCACGTTTGGCGCTGGCGGGTACAGCCGCGCGCTGCTCGATGCCGCGCGCTGTGCGGTGTGGGGCATCGATCGCGATCCCGACGCCATTGCCGGCGGCCAGCGCCTGGCCGCGCACTATGACGGCCGCCTGGCATTGATCGAAGGCTGCTATGGCGACATGGACAGCTTGTTGGCCGAACGCGGTATCGCTTCGGTCGACGGAATCGCGCTCGATCTCGGCGTGTCGTCGATGCAGATCGATCAACCCGCGCGCGGCTTCTCGTTCCGCGGCGACGGCCCGCTCGACATGCGCATGGGCCAAAGCGGAACCAGCGCCGCCGACATCGTCAGCCGCACCGAAGAAAGCGAATTGGCCGACATCATTTTCAAATATGGCGAAGAACGCCTCGCCCGCCGTATCGCCCGCGCCATCGTTGCCGCCCGCGCGCTCGCCCCCATCGAGCGCACCGCGCAACTGGCCAGCATCGTCGCTAAAGTGGTGGGACGCGGCGACGGCCGCATCCATCCCGCCACGCGCACCTTCCAAGCCTTGCGCATCGCGGTGAACGACGAGTTGGGCGAACTCGAACGCGGCCTCAATGCCGGCGAGCGCTTGCTGCGCCAAGGCGGCCGCTTCGCCGTGGTGTC
>JBBSNV010000380.1:0-2956 GCA_038260375.1 Reyranellales bacterium | reverse complement strand
GGCACCGTTTTGGTACAGCGGAATGGTGACCTGGGCAATCAACTCGTAACGCTCGAACCGATCGCCGTGAAAGTTCTGGTCGTAGGCGCGACTGGCATTGGCCTGCAAACTGACCGTGGGCAGCAACACTCCGAATGCCAGATCGACGCGCGAGCCCGCGGCGTCCACGCGATACAAGGCTACGCGCACGTTGGGATTATTTTCGCTCGCTAAGGTGATGGTTTCTTCCTCGGTCTTGGGGACCGCGCCCAGCGATTTAGGATCTACCAGTTTACCGGGCGGGTGGCCGATGACGCGCTGATAGATGGCGCGCGAGATCGCCAGATCGGCTTGCGCTCGGATGAGATCGGCGCGCGCGCCGGCCAAGCGGGCTTCGGCTTGCGCCACGTCGGTGCGCGTCAATTCGCCAACGCCGAAGCGGGCGTTGGTTGCGGTGAGCTGCTGTCCGAGCACACCGACGTTGCTTTGCTGCAATTTGACCACCGATTCGTCACGCAGCACGTCGAGATAAATGGTAATCGCCGCCAGCAGAACGTCTTGTTCTTTCTGCTGGAGTTGCGCGCGCGCAGCCTGAACTTCGGCCTCGGTCGCACGCGTCTCGGCCAAGGTGCGCAGGCCGCGGAAAATCGGTTGGGTAAGGGAGATTTCTGCCACGTGGGGGCGCAAATTTTGAAACTTTAGAATCTGAGTGCTTCTGAAGCGCCCCAAGCCGGCCTCGCCGGAAATGACAATGCTGGGACGCCAATTGGCCAAGGCCTGCGACACCCGCTCGTCGGTCTGGCGCAATACCGCACGTTGCGCACCAAGATCGGGATTGGTGTTGTAGGCGTCGGACATGGCTTCGACGATCGTTTCCGCCACCGCCGGGCCAGCGCTGCCAACGGCCAGGGCCGCAACCAGCGCGATCGCCAATCGGTTCCGCGATCCCCCAAAACACTCCAGCATCAATACACCTTCATTTGGCGGTCGATCTGGCGTGCCCAGGCATCGATCCCCCCGCCTAAATTCACCGCCTCTTTTACGCCGTTGGCGCGCAGCCAATCAACCGCCAGTCGACTGCGCATCCCGTGGTGACATAGTACCACTAGAGGACGGTCTTGTGGCAAATTTTCAACACCGTCCGGCAACCTATTGAGTGGTATGGAAATGCTGCCTTCTATGCGACAGATTTCAGCCTCCCACGGCTCGCGCACGTCGAGCACGGCCAGGGCCTCGCCCGCATTGAGCCGGCGTCGCAATTCGCTAACCGAGATTTCGGCGAGTTCCGTCACAGCCGGCTCAGAAGACGAACTGAGCGCTTCGCTCGAAACCGGGCAATCCAGGTGTTCCCGCATCGAACAATGGCCGGCTGGATACCGCACCGCCGATCATTTGCATCAGCCTTGCGGTGCCCGCGTTACCGTTGGCGAACACCGTTACCAGGCGGCCACCTTCGGCCAACTGGCCCTGCACTGCCGCCGGCACCTGCTGCACAGCGCCGCCGATCACGATGGCATCGTAGGGCGCCTCGGCCGGGCAACCATCGGCCAAATGGCCGATGACGATCTTGGCATTGGCGATGCCCTGCGCTTGGAGATGGCCTTGCGCCTGCTGCGCCAGTCCCGCATCGCTCTCCAGCGCCGTCACCTGCCCAGCCAAGCGCGCCAGCAGCGCGGTCGAGTAGCCCGTAGCGCAGGCGATATCGAGCACTTTGTCGGTCGGCTTGACGCCGGCTGCCTGCACCAGGCGGCACAGCACCATGGGTTCGATCAGGTAGCGGCCATTGCCGAGCGGGATATCGTCGTCGATATAAGCCACGCCCCGCAGCGAGGCGGGCAAGAATTGTTCGCGCGGCAGTTCGGCGATCGCCGCCAACAGCCGAGGATCGGTCACGCGATTGGGCCGCAATTGGCCATCGATCATGTTCTGCCGCGCTTGTAGGAAATCGACCATCGAATTGCTCGCCTGATTGGAAGCTGGGCGCGGCGTTTATACTTTTGCCGCAGAATACCGTCAAACTAGCCTTTGGGGTCGCCGGCCGGACTGGGCGCGGCGGCACCCTGTGGACTGCCCAAGGATTGCAGGTAGCGGATGACGTTGCCGCGCAGCTTGGGATCGGCGAAGCGTACCGGCATCTTGGTGCTTGGCACCATGGCCCGCGGATTGGTCAGCCATTTGTCGAGCAGTTCCGGCGTCCAGGTAATATCGCTTTTAGCCAGCGCGCTGGAATAGACGAAGCCCGGCGTCGTACCCGCCTTGCGGCCTACCACATTGCCCAGAGCGGGGCCGGTCTTGTTGCGCTTGGCGTCGTGGCAGGCGGCGCAATTGGTGGCGAACAGCAGCTTGCCCTCGTCGGCGGTGAGCGGCTCGTCCTTAAGCCGCGCCAGATCCTTGGCGCCGTCGGGCTGGGCCGAGACGAAGAACGTATAGGCCAAGGTGATGCTGTCGATATTGGCCGCGCCGGGATCGGTGGCGAGTTTGGGATCGATATAGAAGACCACCGGCATGTCGACTTTCTGGTGCGCCGAGAGTTTCTCCTCGTCGAAGCAGAAGCACTGAATCTTGTTGAAATAGATTCCGGCTTTTTCCGGCGTGACGTTAAAAGTGGCGTGGCCCACATAATCACGGTCGGACAGATTCTCGGCGGTGAAGAATACCAGCACGCTTTCGCCCAGTCGCACCTCGACCTTTTGTTGCTGCGGGTAGAAGCGCCATGGCAAATTGGGCGCGACGTCGGTGGAGAAATAGACTGTCACGGTACGGTCGCCGATCGCGGCGGTGTTGGCCTCGACCCGTTGGGTGAAGCCCCCCAGGCCGGTGGCATCGCAGAACAGCCGGTAGAGCGTGACCGAGTAACTCACCATCAGCACCATGGCGCCGACGATCGACAAGGTTACCGCAAGAACGGCCAAGTTTCGGCGCTGAAGCATAGAATTTCATAGCAGATTGCGACCCCAGCAGGCACTGCGGCGCATTG
>JBBSNV010000379.1:0-2959 GCA_038260375.1 Reyranellales bacterium | reverse complement strand
TTCGTCGAAGGCGAGGCTGGCGTCGGCAAGACCGAGATCGCCAAGGTGCTGGCGGAGACTTTGGGCCGGCCGTTGATCCGGCTGCAATGCTACGAAGGCCTCGATATTTCCTCGGCTGTTTATGAGTGGGACTATGCGCGGCAGATGGTCGAGATTCGCCTGGCCGAAGCGCAAGGCAGTGTCGATCGCGAAATGCTGGGCGGGGAAATCTTTACCGAGAAATTCCTGATCCGCCGGCCACTGCTCAAAGCGCTGGAGCCAGCGCCGGGTGGCGTGCCGGTGCTGCTGATCGACGAGTTGGACCGCGCCGACGAACCGTTCGAGGCTTTCCTGCTTGAAGTGCTGTCGGACTTCCAAGTCACCATCCCCGAACTAGGCACGGTGAAAGCTGCGCAGCCGCCGATCGTCATCATCACGTCGAACCGCACGCGCGAGATTCACGACGCGCTCAAGCGCCGTTGCTTCTACCACTGGGTCGATTATCCCGATGCCGAGCGCGAGCGCGCCATCTTGTCCGCCAAGGTGCCGGGCGTGCGTGCGCGGCTGTCGAACCAAGTGGTGGCGGTGGTGCAGGAACTGCGCAAGGCCGATCTGTTCAAAGTGCCAGGCGTGGCCGAAACCATCGATTGGGCCACGGCGCTGACCGAACTCAACGTGCTGGAACTGGATCCCGACACGCTCAACAACACCTTGGGCGTGCTGCTGAAATACCAAGACGATATTCAGAAGATGCAGGGCAGCGAAGCCGCCGCGATCCTGGCGCGGGTTAACAACGAACTGGCGACGGCCCCAACCTGATATGAGCGTGTTCGAAGCCAATAACGTCGAAGGACGGCTGGTGGACAACATCGCGCATTTCGCGCGCACTTTGCGGCGTGTTGGTTTGCCCATTGGCCCAGGCCGCATCATCGAAGCCTTGCGCGCGGTCGAAGCCGCCGGTGTGCGCCGGCGCGACGATTTCTACTGGACCTTGCATGCCGTGTTCGTCAATCGCCGCGACCAGCGCGAATTATTCGATCAAGCCTTTCATGTGTTCTGGCGCAACCCGCGCCTGCTGGAAAAGATGCTGTCGATGCTGCTGCCGCCGGCCGGCGACGAACCCGACCCGGAAAAACGCAAGGAGATGAACCGGCGTCTGGCCGAAGCGTTGCAGCCGGCCAACGACAAGCACGGCAAGGGCGATAACCAGGAACCGCCGGAAATCGAGATCGAAGCCACCTTGACCTTTTCCGACCGCGAGTTGTTACAGAAGCGCGATTTCGAGCAGATGTCGCAGGCCGAGGCCGACGAAGCGATGCGCGTGATCGATCGAATGCGATTAAGCGTCAATGAAACGCCGACGCGGCGCTTCAAAGCCCATCGCCAAGGCCGCCGCGTCGATATGCGCAACAGCCTGCGCCACGCACTGCGCAATCCTGGCCTGATCGAGCTGCAGCGTAAATCGATGCGCCGCAGGCCGCCGCCCCTGGTAATATTATGCGACATCTCCGGTTCGATGAGCCGCTACACCCGCATGTTCCTGCATTTCATGCACGCGCTGACCAACGATCGCGACCGGGTGCATTGCTTCCTGTTCGGCACGCGCTTGAGCAACGTCACGCGCCAATTGCGCAGCCGCGACGTCGATATCGCAGTGGACAAGACCTCGGAGCTGGTCGAGGACTGGTCGGGCGGGACTCGCATTGGCGCCTGCCTGCACGATTTCAACCGCCTGTGGGCGCGGCGCGTGCTGGGGCAGGGCGCGGTGGTGCTGATGATCACCGACGGGCTGGATCGTGAGGGCGCCGAAGGCATCGAGCAGGAGATGGAGTGGCTGCACAAATCCTGCGCCCGGCTGATCTGGCTCAACCCGCTCTTGCGCTATACTGGTTTCGCGCCCAAATCCCAGGGCATCAAGGCCATCCTGCCCCATGTCGACGAGTTCCGGCCGGTGCATAATCTGGAAAGCCTGACGGCGTTGGCCCAGTCTCTGTCTCGCCCGACCGGCACCGCGCATCGCGACACGCAACGTTGGCAATCCGGTTTGAAGGAGGTCGCATGAACACCATCGAGACCGACGTGTTGAACAAAGCCGCCGAATGGAAGGCCGCTGGGCACAAAGTGGCCCTGGCTACGGTGGTGCTGACTTGGGGCTCCTCGCCGCGGCCCGTCGGCAGCCAGATGGCGGTCGACGAGAGCGGTGTCATGGTCGGCTCGGTCTCGGGCGGCTGCATCGAAGGCGCAGTGGTCAAGGAAGCGCTCGAAGCCATGGGCGACGGCAAGCCGAGGCTGCTCGATTTCGGGGTCACCGACGAACAGGCCTGGGATGTCGGCCTGGCCTGCGGCGGCAAAGTGCAAGTGCTGGTCGAGAAGGTGGAGTGACATGAAAGCCGCTACCCTTAAAGCATTGCAGGTAGCGCGCGCGGCCCGCCAGGCCGTCGTGTTGGCCACGCGGCTGAGCGACGGTAAGGAAGCTCTGGTCTTTGCCAACAGCGCCAGCGGCGAATTGGCCGACGATCAAGAGGTGCTGACCTATGCCCGCACCACGTTGGGCAGCGAAAATTCTCGCAGCACCGGCACGAGCGGTGGTCGCGTGTTCCTGCATGTGTTCAGCCCGCCGCCGCGACTGATCGTGGTCGGTGCGGTGCATATCGCCCAGGCCTTGGTGCCGATGGCGTCGATGGCCGGCTACGACATCATTGTGGTCGATCCGCGCCGCGCTTTTGCGTCGGACGAGCGCTTTCCCGGCGTCACCGTGTCGCGCGACTGGCCTGACGATGCCATGGCCGCATTGAAACCGGATTCCGGCACCGTCGTCGTTACCCTGACGCACGATCCCAAGCTCGACGATCCGGCGCTCAAGATCGCGCTCGGCTCGGACAGTTTCTACGTCGGCGCGCTCGGGAGCACGCGGACCCATGCGGCACGGGTGGCCCGGATGGAGGAGGCGGGATTCACGCTGAAGCAGATCGCGCGCATC
>JBBSNV010000378.1:0-2963 GCA_038260375.1 Reyranellales bacterium | reverse complement strand
CTTGCGGCGGCTATTCTCGAGACCGTTGGCGAAGCCTGACCGCGCTATGAGCGGCTTTCCCGCCATTCTGCTGGTCGGCTGCGGCAAGATGGGACGGGCGATGCTCGATGGCTGGCTCGAGCAGGGTCTCGCCGCCGAGAAAATTCTGATCGCCGAACCTTATGCCATCGACCTGCCGCCCGCGCTGGCTCAGCGTCGCGTCGAGGATGCCGGCAAAGCGCCGGAAAATTTCAAACCCGAAATCGTGGTGCTGGCGGTCAAGCCGCAAAGCATGGCTGCGGTGTTGCCGGGCCTGAAAAAATTCGCCGGTGCCGGCACGGTGTTTCTATCGATCGCCGCCGGCAAGACTTTGGCCGCTCTAGGCAGCGGCTTGGGTGAGGCGCGCATCGTGCGCACCATGCCCAACACGCCAGCTGCGGTGCGCCAGGGCATCACCGTGGCGGTCGCCGGCAAAGGCGTCGATGCAGGCCAACGCGACGCTTGCGATGGGTTGCTTCGCGCAGTGGGCGAGGTGATGTGGGTGCAAGACGAAGGCTTGCTCGACGCGGTGACTGCGGTATCGGGCAGCGGCCCGGCCTATGTGTTCCTGCTGGCCGAGGCCATGGCCGAAGCTGGCGTCAAAGCCGGTTTGCCGCGCGATCTGGCGGAACAACTGGCGCGTGCCACGGTATCGGGCAGCGGTGAGCTGCTGCGCCGGTCGAGCGATAGCGCGGCTCAATTGCGTCAGAATGTCACCAGCCCCGGCGGCACCACAGCCCAAGCGCTCAAGGTGCTGATGGCGCCGGGCGCGATGCAAAAGATTTTCGACGAGGCCATCGCCGCGGCAACACGCCGCTCGCGCGAGCTTGCCGGGTAGATAGGCCAGGCGCAGACTATCCGCTCTCGAACAGCGAGGGCGCCATGCAACACAGCGAACATTCCGACAAGATCGATACCGCACTGCGTGATCTGATCGCCGAGCGCGGCTGGTCGGCTGTGACGATGGCTGAGCTGGCAGATCGCGCTGGCATCGATCTCGGTGCGCTTTATGAAGCATCCGGCAGCCGCACCCGGGCATTGATCGCTGCGTTCGATCGCGTCGATCGCCAGGTGCTGGAAGCCGGCGCCGCCGATGCGGGCGATACACCGCGCGACCGGTTGTTCGAGATCATGATGCGCCGCTACGACGCCCTGGTGCCGTGGCGTGCCGCGTTGAAACGATTGGCGCGCGAACTGCCATTCGATCCGCCGTCTCTGTTGGCGGTGGATGTGGCAGCCGAGCGCTCGATGGCGCGCATGCTGGAAGCGGCGAGGCTGGCGGGCGACGGCTTGGCCGGGCAGATCCGCCGCCGCGGGTTGTTCGCCATCCATCTGGCCGTGCTGCGCGCCTTTGTCGATGACGACAGTGCCGATCTGTCGGCCACCATGAAGGCATTGGACGGGCGGCTGAAAAGCATCGAACGCTGGGCCGAAATGCTGGAGCGGTTCACGCCCAAGCGTCCCGGCCGTGCAGTGCAACAAGACGTCTCGACCGGCAATCCGGTGGTCGATGATCCCGAGAATGTCAACAGTCAGCCGGTGCTATAAGCCTGAAAAATAAGCTTATTTCGGCTAATAAAGACTCATTTTTGTGCAGTGCAAAAATACCGTTGACGCGGTAGGGGCTAATGCCTATCTTCTCATTATTGCTGCACCGCAACATTGGCTAGCGCGGTCAGCCCGCGTAATCGATCTAACCGACACCCAATGGAGCACAAGATGCAAGACTATGCCGCGTTCAACCCGTTCAAAGACTTCGACGTCACCAAGATGATGGGCGACATGAAGATCCCGACCGTGGATTTCGAAGCCCTGGCCGCCACTCAGCGCAAGAATTTCGAAGCCTTCACCGCCGCCAACCAGACCGCCTATAACGGCTTTCAGGCGCTGATCCAGCGCCAGGCTGAAGTGCTGCGCACCTCGTTCGAAGACATGAGCTCTTCGTTCACCGATCTGATGAGCGCCGGTTCGCCGGAAGAAAAGGCCACCAAGCATGCCGACATGCTGAAGGTCAGCTACGAGAAGGCGATCGCCAACGGCCGCCAGATCCTCGACATGGTCGCGCGCAACAACAGCGAAGCCTTCGACGTGCTGAACAAGCGCGTCACCGAGTCGCTGGACGAGGTCAAGGGCCTGGTCGCGAAGAAGGTCTAAGGCTCAACGAATAAGTCGGGGCGGGCGCTAACGCGTCCTGTCCTTGGGGCTAAAACGGCGGCGAGGGCAACCTTGCCGCCGTTTTGCATTTAAGGCCGCTTTGCGTTTTAAGCGCGCATCGGGCTATGACAGATGCCCTAACCAGGCGAGGCGTCATGGCAGCTCCCGATTCGTCCTCCATTGCTCCCCCGATCGGCTTCGACGACTTCCTGAGAGTCGATATCAGGGTCGGCACCGTCGTAGCGGCCGAGCCGCTGGAGGGCGCGCGCAAGCCCGCGCTCAAGCTGCAGATCGATTTCGGCCCCGGCATCGGCCTGCGCAAATCCTCCGCCCAGATTACCAAGCACTATGTGCCCGCAGCGCTGATCGGCCTGCAAGTGGCCGCGGTGGTGAATTTTCCACCGCGCCAGATCGGCAAATTCATGTCCGAAGTGCTGACCTTAGGTTTCCCCGATGCCGATGGCGAGGTGGTGCTGATCCAGCCCGAACGGCCAGTGCTCAATGGCGGGCGGCTGTTCTAATCGGCCAGGTCGGCTAGGTCGGCTGGATCGGCAAGGTCGGTTAAATCGGCAGACGCAATCGCGCGCGCAAACCGCCCGAGGGCGAATCCTGCAACACCAGATTCCCGCCATGGGCGCGCGCCACGTCGCGGGCGATGGTCAAACCTAAACCCACACCCCCGGTCGCACGGTTGCGCGACGTCTCCAGTCGCACGAACGGGCGAAACACGTCCTCGCGCTGGTCGGCCGGGATGCCCGGGCCAGTGTCGTCGACGATGATCTCGATCGCCT
>JBBSNV010000377.1:0-2974 GCA_038260375.1 Reyranellales bacterium | reverse complement strand
TAGGTCACCGAGACGAAGGCCGGCTGCAGCGGCTCCAACCGCTTGATCGACTGCCATAAGGCTTGCACCATCGTCTCGTTGCGCGGCGGAAAGAATTCGAACGACACGCGCAGATCGGACGGGCGATGCGCCGGGAAGGCGGGCGCCGGATCGCGCAAGGGAGAAGCGGGGATCATGCGCGGGCCTCGCTGCCGGTGGTCTTGCTATGAGTGGGGCTGAGCGAACGCGCCGGCGCGCGGCTGGCCTGCCAGATGGTGACGTTGAGGCGCTCGCCCGGCAGATGCTGCGGCCGCTCGACGTTCAAGCCGGCGCCGGTCAGCCAGCCGGTGACTTGGTTGTCGGCAAATCCTAAATGGCGATGGGCGTGTTCGCGCTGCAGGCGCACCAGTTCGTGCGGCCCGAAATCCACCACCAGCAAACGACCGCCCGGCTTCAAGACGCGCGCGGCTTCGTCGATTACCGCTTGCGGGTCTTCGGCGTAATGCAGCACTTGATGCAGGCTGACGATGTCGAAGCTCTCGTCCGGCAGATCGAGTGTGTACATGCTGCCCTGGCGCACTTCGGCGTTGCGCACTTTGGCGCGGGCCAGATTGGAGCGCGCGAGGGACAGCATTTCGACCGACTGATCGATGCCCAAGCCGCGCTCGATATAAGGCGACAATACTTCCAGCACGCGGCCGGTGCCGGTGCCGATATCGAGCAGCGCGCCTTTGGGCCGCGCCGCCACGATCTGCAGCAAAGCGCGTTCGATATTGGCGTCGTCGATATGCAGGCTGCGCAGGCGGTGCCACTCGGGAGCGTTGTCGCGAAAGTAATCGGCGATGCGGCTTTCGCGCTGCACCTTGATCGCTGTCAGGCGACGGCGATCGGCCTCGAGCGAGGCATCGCCCTCTGGCACCAGCGCGGCGATAGCGCCGGCCAAACGCGCGGTGTCGCGGCCGCGGCTCAAACGGAAATAGGCGAAAGGGCCTTCGCGCAGCCGCTCCAACAATCCGGCATCGACCAACAACTTCAAATGACGAGAGACACGCGGCTGGCTCTGGCCCAGCACCTGGGTCAGATCGGAGACGTTGATCTGGTCGCGCGCGCATAGCGCCAGGATGCGCAGCCTCGTTTCCTCGGCCACGGCCTTTAAGGCATTGAGCAAATCGAGCATATCCACCTCTGTGATATAAATATATCTTTATGTCTTAGTGGAGTTCAAGAGACAAACCGCCGCCGGCTTTTCCACAAGGACTTTAAGGATAATGGGGCGGCAAAATGGAGCGGCGGTTGGGAATCACACGGGGTTGGGCCGCTGCGGCAAGGATGCAACAGTGTTTGCCAAGACGCAGATATCCCCGGCCCACGCTGGCGCCATCTCGCCGCAACATGCTAAATGGTTGTTATTGAACGCCTCGCGCCTGGTCGCACGGGGCGCCGTCGCAGGACGGGAATATTCTCGGGGGAGAATGGCCGGGCGTCCGCAGGGACCAGATTGCGTGCCGACCGGCCGGTAGGTTGAAAGAGTAAAGATGGCCTTCAAGTCCTTTATCATCCGGCTTGTGGCTCTCGCGCTGGCCGCCACGGCGCTGCATGCTTGCGCCACCGGCGAAGGCAAGTCGCCTGACGAAAAGGCCGAATTCGAACGCAATAACGACCCGTTCGAGATTCCCAATCGCTTCGCCTTTGCGTTCAACCGCGCCGTCGACACCATCGTGCTGCGGCCGGTGGCGGTGTTCTATCGCGACCTGGTGCCGGCCCCGATCCAGGACGGCACACACAACGTGCTGCAAAACCTCAACGAGCCGGTCACGGCGATCAACGAATTCTTCCAGGGCAAGCCGGAACGCGCCGGCACCACCCTGGCTCGCTTCGTCATCAACAGTACGGTAGGCGTGCTGGGTATTTTCGACGTCGCCCAATCGATGGGTCTGTCGCCGACCAAGGAAGATTTCGGCCAGACCATCGGCGTGTGGGGCAAGAGCGAAGAGGGCGGCCCATATCTGGTGCTGCCGCTGCTGGGCCCGTCCAATCCGCGCGACGCCATCGGCCTGGTGGTCGATTACTTCATCGACCCGTTCAACATCGCCATCAATCATTACGACTTGCAGTATCTGGGGTATATCCGTGCCGGCGTCGGTGCGGTCGACGGCCGCTCGCGCACCATCCAGGTGCTGGACGATCTGGAGCGCAATTCGCTCGATTATTACGCGGCGATCCGCAGCGCCTATCGCCAGCGGCGCGCGGCTGAGATCAAGGACGAGAATTATTCGCCGAGCAAAGGTACTGGGATGCTGTTTGCCCCGGCGCCGGATCGGGATGGCGATATCGCCTTCACGCGTTAAACTGCTGTCGGATCCATTGCAGAGGTTTGTGCCATGAGGCTTAACGCCATCCTGGTGAGTTTGATGCTTGCTGTTTGCGCCGCCCCACTCGCGGTCCCCTTTACCGCCGCGACGGCGCGCGCCGCCGATGCCGATCAGGCCAAGAGCGTGATCGACGGCATGGCGCAGCGCGCCATTTCGGTGCTCAAGCAAGGCCAGGGCGACAAAGCCACGCGCGACGCGCAGTTCCGCGATATTTTTCGGGAAAGCTTCGACATCCCGCGCATCGGCCAGTTCGTGCTGGGCATCTATTGGCGCCGCGCCAGCGAAGAGCAGCGCGTCGAATATCTCAAGCTGTTCGAAAGCTTCATCGTCAAGACTTATGCCGAGCGGCTGTCGCAGTATTCGGGCGAGAAGCTGCAGGTCGACGGCGCGCGTGCCAATGGCGAGAAAACCTTGGTCGATAGCGCGGTCTTGCGCTCGCAGGGCCAGCCGATCCGCATCGTCTGGGAACTGGAAAAGGACGGCGCGGGCAAGCCCAAGGTCACCGACGTGATTATCGAGCGGGTCAGCATGAGCCAGACCCAGCGCTCCGACTTCAATTCCTATATCAGCCAGAACGGCGGCAGTATCGATGCGCTGCTGACCAAGCTGCGTTCGATGACGGG
>JBBSNV010000376.1:0-2975 GCA_038260375.1 Reyranellales bacterium | reverse complement strand
TTCACCATCGGCCGCCTCAGCCAGACATTGAGCCTGACGGTGCGTGGCGACGGGGCGATCGATCTGCTGGGCTGGAACCTGCTACGCCAACAGCCGGGCGTGGTGCTGGCGGCCGAAGGCTTCTCCGGCGCCACGGTGGATATCCTCGACCGCTGGGACCCGCAGATCGTCAATTGGCAAATCCGGCGCATCGATCCGGCGCTGGTGATCCTGGCCTTCGGCACCAACGAAGGCTTCCAGACCACCTTGTCGGTCAACGACTATGCCGACGCCTTGGCCGCGCGCCTCAGCGTGTTGCGCAGCGAGGCGCCCAATGCCGCGATCCTGGTGATGGGCCCGCCCGATGCCGAACGTCTGCCCAGTTGGTGCGCCAGTACGGCGGCGCAGAAGGAGCGGTTTCGCTGCGCGCCGCTGACCAAAGCGGAACGCATCAACTACGCCGGCTTGATCAACGCCCAAGCCAGGTCACTGTGCCGCTGGCACGCGCCGGCCAATATCCAGGTGGTGCGCGACATCATGCGCCGCGTGGCCCAGCAGCAAGGCGCCTATTTCTGGGATTGGCAGAAGGCCCTGCCCGGTCCGTGCGGCATGGACGCCTGGGCGCGCACCAAGCCGCCGCTGGCCCATGCCGATCGCATCCATATGCGCGAGGACGGCTACGCGCGCAGCGCCGATGTGCTTTACAATGAGATCATGCGGCCCTATCGCGCAAAATGATCCTCCCGCGCCACGCGGTCATGCCGACTGACATTCCATGATCTTCCCCACCCTGGATTTCCTACTGTTCTTCGCCGTGACCTTCGCGCTGGCCTGGGCGCTGTACGGCTGGCCGGTGGCGCGCAAGCTGCTGCTGGTCGGCGCCAGCTTCTTTTTCTACATGAGCTGGAACTGGAAGTTCGGCTTCTTGCTCGGCGCCTGCATTGTTTACAATTGGGTGTTCGGCCATCTGATTTTCAACGCGCCGACACAACGCCTGCGCAAACTCTACGTCACCGTGGCAGTCGCGCTGAACCTGATCACCTTGGGCTTCTTCAAATATTACGGCTTCTTCGTCGAATCGCTCGACCAGTTGCTGCGCGGCCTGGGCATGGCGCGCGAGTTGCCGTTCCTCGACATCGTGCTGCCGGTGGGCATCTCGTTCTTCATCTTCCAGGGCATCTCCTATGTGGTCGATGTCTATCGCGGCGAGCTGAAGCGGGCGCATTCGCTGCTCGACGTGGCGGTATTCAAATCGTTCTTCCCGCAACTGGTGGCGGGGCCGATCGTGCGCGCCGCCGATTTCATGCCGCAACTCGAACGCCCCGTCGATCCCAAGCGCCTCTATGCCGGCATGGCCTTCCTGCTGATCCTTTGGGGACTGTTCAAGAAAGCCATCGTCGCCAACTATTTGGCGACCGAGATCGTCGATAAGGCGTTCATCGATCCCGGCGCTTACGGCAATTTCGATCTGTTGCTCGCGACCTATGCCTATGCAGTGCAGATCTACTGCGACTTCAGCGCCTATTCCGACATCGCCATCGGCGTGGCGGCACTGCTGGGTTATCACTTCGCGCGCAATTTCGATCAGCCTTATCGCGCGCAATCCTTGCAGGATTTTTGGCGGCGCTGGCACATTTCGCTGTCCACTTGGCTGCGCGACTATCTCTACATCCCGCTGGGCGGCAATCGCAAAGGGCCGCTGCGCACCTACGCCAATTTGATGCTGACCATGTTGCTGGGCGGGCTGTGGCACGGCGCGGCGCTGAAATTCATATTCTGGGGCTTCCTGCATGGCGGCGGACTGGCGGTCGAGCGCGCGCTGGGGGTGCCGCGCGAGCGCAAGACCATACTGGGCCAGGTGGCGGCGACGGTCTTGATCTTTCACTTCGTCTGCCTGGCTTGGATCTTCTTCCGCGCCGAGAGTTTCGAGCGCGCCATCGAATTCATCTCGGGCTTCGCGCGGTTCGATGGGCTGATGCAGCTCGCCACGCCGTTCCTGCTGTTCCTGCTGGCCTGGGGCATGGCGATGCACTTTACGCCGCGCGATCTGTTGCGCCGCGCCGAAGGATTCTGGAGCCGCCGCAGCCTGGTGTGGCAAGGCCTGGCCGCTGGTATCGTCATCGTGCTGATCGAAGCCGCCGGCACCGAAGGCGTGGCGCCCTTCATCTATTTCCAGTTCTGACATGAAGTACCACCGCAACCCACCTCCGCCCGGCATTGCCGAACCCGCCGCTCCCGGCCTGACCCTGGTGGTCGAAGACGGCATGGAAAATGCCAGCGCGCGCCGCACGGCAGCGGTGATCGCCATCGGCATCGTCATCCTGGCGCTGCTGAACGCGCAAGGGTTCTACAATTGGGCCAGCCGGCTGCCGGCCAACTGGCTGTCGGAAACCGTGTTCGGTGCCGGCCAGTTCTGGCTCGCCCTGATGGAGCGGCTGGGTTTGACCGATGCCATGGCGGCGCTGCGTAACGCCTTCGAATTCCTGCGCAATCTCTGACCGCCCCCATCGTCGCCGCGCGACGGCTTGCCGATCTTTGCATTTGCAAGTATAGTATTTGCAATTACAAATAACTCGGGAGGCTGCGATGGACTTCGGCTATTTCACTTTGTCGGACAACCGCTACCCCAACAATCCGCGCACACCCGAGCAGTTCGTGCGCGAGATTTACGATCAGGCGATCTACGCCGAACAAGTCGGACTGAACTCGGCCTGGATCGGCGAGCATCATTTCAACCTGCTGGGCGTCAATGCCTCCCCGTCGATGATGCTGGCGCAGATCGCCGGCGCCACCAAACGCATCCGCCTGGCGCCCGCCGTCACCTTGCTGCCGGTGCATCACCCGCTGCATGTCGCCGAAGAATGGGCGACCTTGGATCTGCTGTCGGGCGGTCGGGTCGATTTCGCCGCCGGCCGTGGTTACGACCGGTTGGAATACGAGCCGTTCCAGGCCGACTTCACCCAATCGTCGGAGATGTTCGCCGAGGGCCTGGAGAT
>JBBSNV010000375.1:0-2977 GCA_038260375.1 Reyranellales bacterium | reverse complement strand
GATGGGATGGCGAAGCCGATGCCGACCGAGCCGCCGCGTTCGCCGCCGGGCGAGATGATGGCGGTGTTGATGCCGACCACATCGCCGTCCATGTTGAACATGGGGCCGCCCGAGTTGCCCTGGTTGATCGCGGCATCGGTCTGCAGGAAGTCGTCGTACGGTCCCTGCAGCGAGCGGCTGCGGGCCGAGATGATGCCCACCGTCACCGTGCCGCCGAGGCCGAACGGATTGCCGATCGCCATCACCCAATCGCCGACCCGGGTCTTTTCCGAATCGCCGAACTTCACGGTCGGCAACGGCGCTTTGTGATTGCCGAGATTGAGCTTGAGCAACGCCAAATCGGTCTTGGCGTCCTTGCCGATCAAAGTGGCCTTGAAGGTGGTGTCGTCCTGCAGGGTGACGGAGATATCGTCGGCGTCGCCGATCACGTGGTTGTTGGTCACCACATAGCCCGCCGCATCGATGATGAAGCCCGAGCCCAACGCGCTCAAGCGGCGTGGGCCGCCCTGGCGATCGAGGAAATCCTTCCACATGTCTTCCAACGAACCGCCCGGCTGGTTGCGCGGCGGACGCTTGTTGTTCTTGCCGGTGATGCGGGTGGTGGCGATGTTGACCACCGCCGGCGACAGCTTGTCGACCAGGTCGGCAAAGCCCGGCGGTGCGTCGCGCGCGATCGCCGGATTGATCAGAGCCTGCCCAATACTGAAGGAAAAGATCATGGCGCCGGCCGTGGCCAGCATGATGGCGCGCCTTGCTAGACCGATAACAGTCAGGCCGACGATGCCGCGCCTGGTTCTAGATATGTCCCCAGACATGGCGCACGCAGTATCACTCGACTGGGTATCACTCGGCTGGCGAATCGAAACGATGCCCACGGCAAACCTCCGGATTGATGGGCCGGAACGCCCGGCGTGGTGTCTCCCCCATGATCCCCAGGGCAAACACCGGATCGTAACGGCTGGACAGTCCAATTGGCCGAAAAATATGGTTCAAATATGGCGTCGGAAGCGAAACCGGCGCTGCCGTATGACGGCAGCGCCGAGCTCCGCGAACGGGCGGTCGAGCCCGCTATTTGCGCGGGCCGGGCTGCGGTGATTGGCCGTTGAAATAGCGGAAAAACTCACTGTCCGGTGACAGCACCAAGGTCGTGGTATCGCCCGTCAGCGCGTTGCGATAGGCGTCGAGCGAGCGATAGAAGGCGAAGAACTCGGGGTCGCGGGTAAACGCATCGGCGTAGATCTTGATCGCCTGGGCGTCGGCCAGGCCGCGCACGATCTCGGCGGTGCGTTTGGCCTCGGCGATGATCACCGCCTGTTCGCGGTCGGCGTTGGCCCTAATCGACAGGCTCTCCTGCTGGCCCTCGCCGCGGAACTGTTTGGCTTCCTGGTCGCGCTGCGAGGCCATGCGCTGATAGACCGCCTCGGACTTGGCGATCGGCAGATCGACACGCTTGAGGCGCACGTCGAGCACCTCGACGCCGAAGCCCTTGGCTTCGGTGGCGACGCTCTGGGTGATGCGCTGCATCAGTTCGGTGCGTTCGTTGGTCAGCAGCACCTGCAAATTGACGTCGCCCAGCACGCGGCGGATCGCACCCTGGATTACCGGCCCCAGTCGGGCGCGCAGGCCCGCCTCGTTCTGCACGCGCTGGAAGAACAGCAGCGGATCCGTGATGCGCAGGCGCGCATAGGCGTCGATGTCGAGACGCTTCTGGTCGAGCAGGATGATCTCCTGGCGATCGACATCCACGTCCAGCACCTGGCGGCTGAAATAAACCACGTCCTGCAGCAGCGGCACTTTCAGGTAGGGCCCGGGCTTAGTATCGACCCGCACCACTTTGCCGAACTGGCGCACGATCGCCTGGTCGGTCGGGCTGACGACGTAGAACGAGCTGTAGGCGACGATGATGACCACCACGGCCAGGATCAGCGCGCCGATGCCGAGATTGTTTTTCATCGTTGGGCTCCCGGGGTGGTCGAACTGGGCGCGCTGTTGGGCGCGGTGGCGCTTCCGGGCGCGGCCGGCGGCGTCGCCAGCGGCCGCAAGCTGGGCAACGGCAGATAGGGCAGGACGCCCGAACCGCTGCTGCCCTTGTCGAGCACGATCTTGTTGGCGTTGCGCAGCACCTGCTCCATGGTCTCGATATACAGCCGCTTGACCGTGATCTCCTTGGCCAACGCGTATTGGTCGTAGACCGAGATGAAGCGCTGCGCGTCGCCCTGGGCGCGGTTGACCGCTTCGGACTTGTAAGCCTCGGCCTGCTGCAGAATACGGGTGGCATCGCCTTTGGCGCGCGGGATCAACTCGTTCTTGTAGGCATTGGCGTCGTTGATGGCACGCTCCTTGTCCTGGCGCGCGGTCTGCACGTTGTTGAAGGCGTCGATCACCTGAATCGGCGGGTTGACGCTCTGCATCTGCACGTTGATTACGGAGATGCCCGAACCGTAGCTGTCGAGGATGCCCTGGATCAGCTTCTTGGTCTCGTCCTCGATGTTCTGGCGGCCCTGAGTCAGGGCGAATTGCAGGTCGGTCTTGCCGATCACTTCGCGCATCGCCGCTTCCGCCGCGCTCTTCACCGCCTCTTCCGGGTTGCGGATATTGAACTGGAACAGCCGCGCATCTTTGACCAGCCACACCACGACGAACTGGATGTCGATGATGTTCTCGTCCCCGGTCAGCATCAGCGAGCCGCGCTCGCGTTGCTGCTGGGCGCTGGCCCGCGTGACGGTCTGCCCGTCGAAGCCCAAGCGAATCTGACGCTGGCTGGTGACGTCGACGATCTCGACGCTGCCGATCGGTCCGGGGAAATTGTAGTTCAAGCCTTCGCCGGTCTCGCGCTGATAGACGCCGAAGATCAGCTCCAGGCCTTTTTGGTTGGTCTGCACGCGATAGAAACCGGAGGCCAACCACAGCAGCACCAGGACGATGATGCCTAGGATGATGCCGCGGCGGGAGAAGCAGCCGCCCGGCAGCAGGCCCT